>DASCOS010000006.1 GCA_036012125.1 Vicinamibacterales bacterium
CGCGGAATTTACTGCGCTGGTGGACTCTGGGTTGAACGAGACGCTCGCAGCCAACAAAGTGGCGCTGTACCAACAAGGCGGTGCACCGTGGATGTCTTGGCCTGGGCTGGCTCGCTACTGGCGAAAGAAATTGAAAGCAATTTAAAAAAGGTCACCTGGGGGCATTAAATCCCCGGTGACCTTTTGACGGAGTGCTTGTCGCCACCAACTCAGCAGCAGCCTCCTTAGAAGTATCAGGATCGCCCTGCGCAAAAGTGGCGGCACCCTTGACCCGCCGTCCTGTCCAGGGCTAACTTTGCTGTGAGTAGAGCAAATCGCCCCCCTGTCCGGCTGCAAACCGGGAGAGTTCATCATGTTGCTGTTATTGCGTCGTTCCTTAGTCTCCCTAGTTACCATTCTGGCCTTGTCTGGACCGCTCGCTTCGCCGGTCGCGGGTGTCGCTCAGCAAGCACCGGCAGAGCTCCAGGCTCTGCACTTCCGCCACATCGGACCAGTAGGCAATCGCATCGCCGCGGTTGCCGGGATCGCTGGTGACCCGCTTACCTACTACGTCGGCGCTGCTACTGGAGGCATCTGGAAAACCGAGGACGGCGGTTTGTTCTGGGAGCCTATTTTCGACGACCAGCCCGATCATGCTATCGGCGCACTTGCCGTAGCGCCGTCCGACCCGCAGATTGTTTGGGCAGGGACTGGCGAGCCTCATATTCGCTCGAATGTTTCTGTCGGTACCGGAGTGTATAAGTCCACTGATGGAGGTCGGACTTGGCAGCACATGAGTATGGGCTCACCGACTCGCACCGCTGCGATCGTGATTCACCCGAATGATCCGAACATCGTCTATATAGCTGCCCTTGGCCACGCTCACGGCGCACAAGATGAACGCGGAATCTTTCGAACAATGGACGGAGGCGATAGCTGGGAGCATGTTCTGTTTGTAGATCGCGACACCGGCGCGTCGAGTCTGATCATGGATCCGAACAACCCCCGCATACTGTTTGCTGGGACCTGGCAGGTTGTCGTCAACACCTGGGGTCGCGAGAGCGGTGGCCCGGGGAGCGGGCTATTTATGTCGCGAGACGGCGGCGATACATGGACGAGGCTGGAAGGCAATGGTCTCCCGACACTCCCAGTCGGAAAGATAGATGTCTGTATGACACCGGCGGACTCCAATCGCATCTATGCGTTGATCGAAACAGGGGATGGTCCGCCATGGCACGGGCAGGAAACTGAGAGCGGTGAGGTATGGCGTTCGGACGATGGTGGCCAAAGCTGGCAAGTTACAAGCCATGACCGTAACTTTGGCGGCCGCACTGCCTACTACAACAATTGCGTTGTATCCCCGGACGATCCTGACGAGGCCTATTTCCTCACGGCTGCCTTCGTCAAATCGATTGATGGCGCGCTCACTGGAGTGTCAATGGACGGGCGCCAGCGACCGGGGGGCGACAACCACGACATGTGGGTCGATCCTACAGACGGCAATCGGATGATCGTGGGAAACGACGGCGGCCTCGCGATTTCCGAGAACCGGGGCCGCACATGGCTACGGGTACAATTGCCGCTCGCCCAGATGTATCACGTTACCGCCGACACCAGCGTTCCGTACAACGTAATGGGTAACCGTCAAGACGGCCCGAGCACACGCGGTCCGAGCAACAGTCTTACCGGTGGCTTCGGTGGCAGCTTCATCCCTCGAGGCATGTGGCACTCTGTCGGGGGTGGTGAGAGCGGTTTCGCGACCCCGGACCCAACTGATGCCAACATCATTTGGTCGAGCGCGTCAGGATCCGGCGCTGTCGGTGGCATCGTCGTCCGTTACGATGAAAGAAATCGCCAGTTTCGTCAGGTCGAGGTGTGGCCGGAGAGCACGATTGGGTGGCCAGCAGCAGAACTCAGGTACCGCTTCCAGTGGACCTTCCCGCTGCTTATTTCGCCGCACGACAACGAGACGATCTACGTCACCAGCCAGCACGTGCATCGCACCACGAACCGTGGGCAGAGCTGGGACGTGATCAGCCCCGACTTGACAACCAATGACAAGAGCCGGCAGGGCGTATCAGGCGGTCTCACGCCCGACAACATCGGTGTCGAGTATTGCTGCGTGATTTACGCATTCGACGAATCTCCGGCTCAGCAAGGTGTTTTCTACGCAGGTTCGAACGACGGACTAGTGCACGTTAGCCGCGACAACGGAGAAACCTGGGTCAACGTCACTGCAAACTTTCCGGACTTGCCTTCCGACGGTGTCGTGCGCGGCATCGATGCTTCCAAATGGGATCCAGGCAAGGCCTATATCGCTGTTGAGCACCACCAGCAGGGCAACTTCCAACCGCATGTCTACAAGACCGAAGACTACGGTGACACTTGGACCAAGATCGTTGACGGAATCGCCGACAGCCCGATGAGCTACGCACGCGACATTCGGGAAGATCCTGTGCGTCCGGGTTTGCTTTACTTGGGAACGGAAAATGCTTTATACGTGTCCTTCGACGACGGTGCCAACTGGCAATCGCTTAACACCGACTTGCCAGCTAGCCCAGTGTATGGCCTCTATGTCCAAGAGCACTTCAATGACCTAGTAGTCGGAACTTATGGGCGCGGCTTCTGGATTCTTGATGACCTGTCGCCGCTTCAGCAACTCACTGAGAGCGTGCGCGGCACAGAAGCACACCTCTTTGAGCCCCGCGACACATACCGTTTCCACAATCGGACTTCAGCGATGACGATGCCGAACGATCCGAGCGCTGGCGAGAACCCGACGTATGGGACCCCGATCAATTACTGGCTTGGCTCTGAGCCTAGTGGCTCGGTAACGATCCGGATCGAGAATTCCAGTGGCGAGACCATTCGCACCCTCTCCGGAACCAGCAAAGTCGGCCTCAACCGTATTCACTGGGACATCCGCTCTGAGCCGAGTACAGAGGTCCGGCTGCGCACCAAACCGCTGTATGCCGACTGGGTCGACCTGGGGCCCGATGGTTGGCGCTCGGGAGGTGGTCAGATCACGATCCTTGAGCCGCCTGGTGAATACACTGTCGTTCTTTCGACCGGTACCACGACGCAATCGCAATCACTGACGGTGATGAAGGATCCCAACTCCGAGGGCAGCGCGGCCGATGTCGCCGAGCAAGTTGCGCTGCTTCGAGTGATGCAAGCTGATGCCGCCGCGGCGGCGGAGACGGCTAACGAGATCGAGTGGGTCCGCAAGCAACTCGATGACCTCGAAGAGTTGCTTGAAGAGCGGGGCGAAACTGAACTCTTGGATGCTTCTGGTGAGCTAATGGGCACGCTGATCGCTGTTGAGGAAAAGCTCGTGCAGTTATGGGAGACGGGCACTGGGCAGGACCAGGTTCGTTGGCCAGTGAAGGCGCTGGGACGCTTGACTTACCTTGCTCGTAATGTGGCTACGTCCGACTTTCCTCCTACGGATCAACAGCGTGCGGTATACGAAATTCTCAAAGAGCGCCTTGAAGCCGCCGCTGAAGAACTCGAAGGACTGAGATTGAATACCTTGCCGGCCTTTAATCGCTTGCTCCAACAACGCGGCCTGTCGCCGGTGAACGGAGGGAGATAGCTGATAACTCCCGTTGATCTG
>DASCOS010000007.1 GCA_036012125.1 Vicinamibacterales bacterium
CGCGCCTGGTCCATACGGAGACTCGCCAGATACGGCGCCGAACCGATGTCGAGCCACGCGGCTCGAAGAGCATAGGCTTTTCGGTTTTCAGTATCTTCATACTGTACTGGTCCGTGTCGTGTGTACTTTAATCGGACGGTTACCGGTGACTCCCCTTTTACAGAAACTTGCTCTTCGATGACCCGCATTCGCTCCCACCGGTCGTGATATCGGTACTCAGAAGGGTTGTCAGGATTCGTTTCGTAAACATAGAGGTCCTCACTGTCCTGGCCAAACACCGTTAGGCCCCATGCGCCGTACTCGTTATGTCCGATCGACACCCCGGGCAACACCGGCTCACCACCACCGATGACGTTCCAACCCGGCCCGACAAGGTGGACCCAATATCTAAGTGACGGGGCTTGCTGCACACGATGCGGGTCGTTAGCCATAAAGGGAAACCCACTTAGAGTGCGACCGCCGCCAACGACCCAGTTATTACTCCCGATCGTTTCCTGCTCGGCTGCTAGGGCGATTTCCGTAGGCATCGCAGCAGCCAGACGCTCAAACGACGCTCGGTCGGCACGAACTGCTTGTGTCACGTCGTCTGGCTCAAATCGTATTGGCCGTTTAAAAGCCCGATAGATGTCGAGAATTTCTTCGGATAGAAGAGAACCATCGATGATGGGGTCTAGTGCCAATTCTGGATTGCCCGGGCGGAACCAGGACAGCTCACGAACCTGCTCCGAACCAACACGGGCAACCGCCTGACCGTAGGCCAACTCCCCAGTCACATTGGCTAAAAGACCCTGATGCCGCGAAATCACTACTTCCGGCGTCCATCGGCCAGGAGTTATTCCAAGTAAGCGAAATTCAAGTGGCAACAATTCTGGTTGCCGTACGGTCAGGTCAACATAAGCGTTGATGCCGCGTACAAAAGCGTTGATGATTGTCTCCCCGCGAGGATGATAGTGGTTCAGTTCTTGCGCAAGATTGCCTCGGAACCGATGGAGCCGAGAACCAATGTCGCTGGGAAGCGCCCGACGGCCCAAAATCTCTGCCGTGGTTCCTGTTGCTTTACGGCGCCACAACTCGAATTGAAACAACCGGTCGCGTGCGGCGTTGAAACCCTGTGCAAAAAACAAATCGGTTTCGGTTTTGGCATAAATATGTGCAATGCCCCAACGATCCTTAATGATCTCGACAGGTTCGTTTAGACCAGTGAGTCGCAGTGTTTCTGTTTGCGCCTCAGCATCACCAGGGAAACCCGCCGATCCGGTGCCTCCGAATACCGAGACGACCATTAACAAATAAATCGTCCTCATAAGTGACTCCTCTCAAACACGCTCGCCCACAACATCAAGTCTTCGACGCTCAATCTGAAACATCGCTTGGCTGCTTCGCATCCGGATTCGGTGGAAACTCTCCACTGGCGGCCACGACCGTAGTAGGCCGTTCATTGACCTCTAACCTGAAGACATCTGGACGTGCGTAGTGCCCGACCACGTCAAAGTCATACTTGGCACGAGCAAGGTCTCTAGAATCTAAATCAGCAATAAGCAAGGACGGCCCTTCGTAATGTGGGCCTGCTAGTAACTGCCCAAATGGGTCGACAATACAACTACCGCCGCGCGAGACGACGGTCTCCGGATCATTTCCCTGCACAGTATCGTAATCGTCCGGAAAATCTTTCCGCTTCGTGTACTGGTTCGCCGACAGAACAAAGCACCGCCCCTCCATCGCGATGTGTCGCATACTTGATACCCAAGTCTCACGATCATCGGCAGTGGGCGCACAGTAGATCTGGATCCCCTTGGAGTACATGTAGAGCCGCATGGAGGGCATGTAATTTTCCCAGCAGATCACCGCGCCGAGTCGGCCCAGTGCTGTCTCAAACACTGGCATCGTCGACCCATCACCAAAACCCCATACTAAACGCTCAGCCCCAGTGGGCATCAACTTCCGATGCTTCCCCAATAACTGACCCTCTGGGTCGAAGAACAGCACCGTGCAGTACATCGTACCGGCCGAACGCTCTATGACGCCAATAACGAGGTGGACACTGTGCTTCTTTGCAATCGCACCGAGCCGATCAACCGATGGTCCCGGAACGTCCACCGCACTGTCCCAATAACGTAGGTAATCATCGCGGCCTGCTGCCGTCCGCATGCCGACTCTCGCCCCAAAATCGAGACCTTTCGGATATGCAGAAACAAACGCTTCGGGAAACAGGACGAGTTTTGCACCATCGGCGGCAGCCTCTCTGGTCCAGTCAGCGACGATTTCGAGGGTCCGATCACGATTGAATACAACAGGCGCGGCTTGCACAACAGCAACACGGGACATGGTGACACCTCATATCGTCTGTTTAATATCTCACTGAAAGACCGGTGTATTGTACGTTGGTATCCGCCAGACTAGATCAGTCATACTAGACCCGTTTGGGTAGCCAAGCGCTGTCCATCGGAGGAACCCTATGCGCTGCACAGCAATCACGTTCTTCTTTGGCCTTTGGACCCTAGCAGTGTGGTCACCTGATGCTCACGCCCAGCGTAGTGGACTGCTGCCAACTGACTACTACAAGGAAATCAATGTTAGTCAGACCGTCATCTCACCTGCTGGCGATCTCGTGGCCTTCACCGTCATGACCATCGTTGAGGGCGAGAATGAGCGACATCGTGAGATTTGGATGCAACAGTTACGCGGCGGTGCACCAGATGGTGAGCCGTTTCGCTTCACCGATCCGACTGAGGAGTCATCTGACCCACGGTGGTCACCAGACGGCCGTACTTTATCAATGCAGTCCCGACGTGGTGAAGATACCAACACAACATGGTTTGCACGCGTGACCTCGCCGGGCGGTGAGGTTTACCACATTGACGGCGTCGACAGCGCACCCGTTTGGTCTCCTGACGGAGAATGGATTGCCTACATAAAGGAACCGGCTCCGGTCGACTCAGCAAGTGCCGCAGACCCAAACGAACGACGCGGCTGGATTGCCCCAAATGCGATCACGCATACCCTCGATGCCACGAGGTTCGATGGACGTGTCGTTACCTCGATGCGATACAAGCGCGACGGACGGCTTGCGCTGCAACCCCATCCGTCTGTCGACGAAAAGTCTCAATTGTTCCTTGTCGCAGCCACTGGTGGCCAGCCTATGCAGTTGACGACACTCGATTTCAACGTTGGTAGTATCGTCTGGTCTCCTGACAGTTCACTCTTGTACTTTACCGGTGACGAGTCAGAAGATGACGAATACGCTCGTGACCTGACGACTGATATCTACCTGATTAGTCGCGAAGGCGGCGAACCGCACCGTCTGACATCGAATCCTGGAGCAGAAAGGTCCGTTGCCATTTCGAGTGATGGAACCCTTCTCGCCTATCTCTCAACACCTGGTCGCGGAGAGGAAACTGACCTAAAGCTCGTCCGCCTCAATTCGAGGGGGCGCTTTACTGGCACACCACGAACGCTTACCAATGAATGGAACCTGACACCGAGTGCACCCACGTGGACACCGGAAGGAACGGTGCGATTCTCTGCCTCGACTGGAGGGTCAACGCACATTTTTGAAGTGACGACCCAAGGCGGGTTAATACGCCAGGTCACAACTGGTTCCCGCCGAGTGCAGAGTGTGTCAACTGCTAATGATGGCCAGGTGATGGTTTATACCGCGACCGATGCTGATTCACCCACCGAGGTTTTTTCTGCGCGAGGTGATGGTACCGCTGAACAGCGGCTCACATCATTCAACGACGCCTGGCTCGCCGACGTCGATTTGATGCCAGCTGAACAGTTGTCGTGGTTCGTCGATGACGGTAGTGAGATCGAAGGATGGGTGATTAAACCAGTTGGTTACCAAGTCGGTCAACAGTACCCAATGGTCCTCAAGATTCACGGCGGACCGCATGGCGCATATGGTCATACGTTCTTCCGCACCTTCCACGTCTTGTCAAACGCGGGTTTCTTTGTGCTCTACACGAATCCACGTGGGTCGACTGGTTATGGCCATACATTCACCTACGCGACTCGCGGTGCTTGGGGTGAAGTCGACTCTGAGGATTATCTGAGAGGCGTTGATGCCACGTTGATGAAATATCCCGATATTGACCCAAATCGTATCGGCGTCTCCGGTGGAAGCTATGGAGGCTTCATGACGAATTGGCTTACCGCAACAACTGACCGCTTCGCTGCAGCAGTGACGAGCCGTTCGATCACAAACTGGGAAAGCTGGTATGGAGCCTCAGACGCACAGGGACTAACAGAATATGAATTCTTTGGAGCACCGTGGGAGGAGCGTGAACTCTACCGCCGGCTCTCACCCATCTCCTACGTCGAAAACGTAACTGCACCAACACTCATTATTCACTCCGAAAACGATTACCGGACTCCAATCGCTGATGGAGAACAGTGGTTCATCGCACTCAAGAAGCGTCAGGTGCCGGTAGAGTTGGTGCGTTACCCGCGCTCATCGCACGGTTTATCCCGAAACGGTGAACCATGGCTATTGGTAGACAGGCTGGAACGACTCCGCAGTTGGTTCGTCCATTGGCTCATTGATCAGACAACGGCTACGACAGCGCAATAGCACGAAATCTCGAGACCACTGGTGCCCCTAGCGCTCATACGTTGAAGTTCTCTATACCAAATGTTGTGACTCGCTGATCCCTAGGGCCGAAACCGATAGACCAACACCGGAACACATTATCCACAGGGCAGAGGGAGCAGGCTCACTTATTTACGACTACGCACGTACGATTGCTAGGGGCGGATAATTCTTCCACTGTCCACGGGTAAAGTCAGGAAACGTTTTCGGACGACTCCCGTCGGCTACAGACAACTCCGACAATTCGGACACTGCGCTCAGAGCGGCAGCATCATACACGTTCATGTCGGTCGGTAGACCCTCGCGCAGACACTTGATCAACCGGTAGTCTTCTAAAAAATCCATTCCACCGTGACCAGCACCGCGAGAGCGACCACCAATATCCTGCCAAAGCGGATGCTCGTAGTCGGCGTAGTAGGCGTCGGCCGTCTCCCACTGGTGCTGAGCATTTCGACCCTCGATGTAAACCCGGTCAGGATAACCTTGGAAGAGACCCTTGGTACCCTGCACGAGGTTAATTCGGCTATAAGGTCGGGGAAGATTCGTGTCGTGACTGAGAAAGATAGTTCTGCCATTAACCGTGTGAATCAGGCTCACGTTCACGTCACCAAGCGTGTATCGCTCACGTCGTTCCAGTGCATCGGGTGGAAAGTGCGCCTCAGCATATTGTTGAAGGCCCCGAGAGTTACTGCTCATTGAAACAAGATAGTCAAACTGGTCTCCTCGGTTGATATCCATACAATTAGCAACTGGCCCGAGTCCATGCGTCGGATAGAGGTTACCGTTTCTGGAGACCGAATGCGCACGCCGCCAGAGGCCCTCGTGTGCGTTTTCGAACTTTACTTCACGAAGATCATGCAAGTAGCCGCACTCGCCGTGCATAATTTCACCGAACACGCCTTGACGCACCATGTTAAATACCATCATCTCAGCACGCCCGTAGTTCACGTTCTCCATCATCACGCAGTGCTTCTTGGTGCGCTCGGCTGTTTCCACGAGCTGCCAACACTCATCGAGTGTGACTGCCGCGGGCACCTCTGTGGCAGCGTGCTTACCGTTCGTCATCGCAGCAACACACACCGGTACGTGCCAACGCCACGGAGTTGCCGTGAAAACCAAGTCCAGTTCCTCTTCCTGACACATCCGTTCAAAGTCCCGCTCCCCACGCACGTATCCACGCGGCCTCGGCTGATCCGCTTGGACAACCCACTCCTGCACCCGAGAAACTTTCGACTCGACGATGTCGCACACCGCAACGAGCCGAACGCCCTCAATCCTAAGGAGGTTCCGGCAATGCGAGGACCCTTGCAGTCCAACGCCTACGAAGCCCACTCGGACTTCCTCGATCGGGGGAACAACCAACGATGACGAAGGTGCGGGATCTTGGGATTGCGCTTTGGAGGCACTCACGGTGCCAACTACAGTCCCGAGTCCAGCCGCTCCCAATCTAACGAACGCGCGACGATCAAACTGAGTCGTCATTAGTCTTCCCTTCAAGTTCGCTGACCAAGCAATACCTTACCCGGCCAAGTTAGAACTATGCTACCGCAGGCGAGAATCAAGGGATAGGATGTCGAGTCGTCCGGGCCGTGGAGTCATAGGATAGACAGCATGTAGAATGGAACCGCTGTGAGGAGATTAACCAGACAGAAACGGCTCCATGGCATACGGTTCAGAATGCGAATGAGCTTGTACGCAGCCATCCTCGCCACAATCACCACGCTCGGTTGCAACCTGCAAGAACTGACCCAACAAGCTGATAAAACGACCTGGCTTTCAGTGGCGACCGGCGGTACCGGTGGCGTGTACTATCCGTACGGTGGCGGGATCGCCAAGGTGATTAGCGACAACCTCGATAACGTTGAGGCCACGGCGGAGGTAACCGCGGGTACGGTCGATAATCTGAAGTTTTTAAGTGAGCGTGATGCCGACATAGCGTTCGCGCTCGCTGATTCTCTAAGTGATGCCGTAGCGGGTCGAGGTGTGTTTACCGACTTCGGTCGTGTCCCAGCACGATCACTCGCAGTGCTGTACCCCAACTACACGCATATCGTTACACTAGTTGATACCAACATTGAGCGGATCAGCGACCTGAATGGTCACGTCATATCCACCGGTGCGCCAGGCAGTGGTACCGAGATCATCGCATTCCGCGTACTCCAGGCCGCAGGTATCGACCCTGACATTGACATCACGCGGCAAAGTCTCGGTGCGTCGCAGTCCGTGAATGCGATCAAGGATGGCAAGATTGACGCTTTTTTCTGGAGCGGCGGGCTTCCAACAGGTGCCGTTCTCGATCTGGCGACGACGCCTGGCATGACGATCCGCCTATTGCCGAGCGATGAGGTGCTGCCGGTTTTGCAAGCGCAGTATGGCGACACGGTATACCACGAGATGGTTCTACCACGGTCGGTCTACCCTGATTTAGAAGTGGACGTGCCAGCTGTGGGAGTCGCTAACGTCCTCGCCGTTCACGAATCGATGCCCACTACCTTAGCCTATGAGATCACGCGCATACTCTTCGAACATCAGGCGGAACTAGTGGCAATCCATGCGGAAGCCGAGAACCTCACACTGGATACAGCTGTAGTCGGCTCACCCACGATGTTTCACGAAGGTGCCATTCGCTATTACGAAGAGCAACAAGTCTGGGTGAACACTGACGAACCCTAAGTGAATATCCAATCCCGGAACCCACACGGTAGCAATCCGTTGTGATAACCACTATCGATCCTAAATCCGAGTCGTCGACGCGCGTGTTGCGTGGCGTGCCCGGTCAACTGGCTGTCACCATAGCCGTTGGGCTCTCTGCCTACGCCTTGTACTGGGTGATCGGCATCGTCCAGCCACAAATCTATCGCATCACCTTCTTACTGGCAGTGCTCTTGCTAACATTCCTCCTTTATCCAATCTCGCGAGAATCGCGCAGCCAGGTTACTGCGGTCGACTGGATGCTCCTCGGTGCTAGCGTCGTGGCATTGGCCTGGCCTGTTATCGACTTTGAGCAGTTCGTTTATCGAGCCGCTACGCCTAACGTGATCGACGTTGGACTAGGGACCATCACAATCATTCTAGTACTTGAAGCGACCCGCCGAACCGTAGGATGGATCTTACCGGTAACGGCAATCGTGTTCTTAGCCTACGGTTACCTAGGTCCACTGCTCGGTTTTGTCGGATTGGACCTTATCGCCCATCGGGGATACCCACTCGATCGACTCGTCGGCACACTGTATATGACGCTCGAGGGGATCTTCGGTGTACCACTTGACGTTGCGGCAACCTATATCGTGTTGTTTACGATCTACGGCGCCATCTTGCGTTATTCCGGGGCAGGACAGTTCTTCATCAATTGGGCAATGGCTGCCATGGGACGCTCCAGTAGTGGCCCTGGTCGGACGGTTGTGCTATCAGGGTTCTTACTTGGAACTGTATCTGGCAGTGGTGTGGCGACAACGGTCACGTTAGGCGCCGTTGCCTGGCCACTCCTACGACGTGCTGGCTACCCACCTGAGGCTGGTGCAGGAATCCTGTCAGCATCTGGCATTGGTGCAATCATGGCACCGCCGACGTTGGGCGCAGCAGCTTTTTTGATCGCTGAATTTCTGAACATCTCGTATCTACAGGTCATCATGATGGCTTCCATACCAGCCCTGCTCTACTACTTCTCCATCCTGCTGATGATTGAGGCAGATTCACGACGAATGGGCACACGTGCGGTTGACACCGACCTTCCCACACTCAGAACGCTTACCTACCAATCCGGATATCACTTTGTGTCATTGATCGTCATCGTCGTGCTGCTGGTAAATGGTATGACTCCATTTCGAGCAGTATTCTCGGCAATAGCAGTCGCCGTGGTACTCAGTTTTCTCCGAACTGAATACGCTCTCAAACCAACTCGGTTCATAGCCGCGCTCGAATCGGGCGGACGGGGTGTCCTCGCGGTCGCCGCAACCACGGCCACCGCCGGTATCATCGTTGGCATTGTTACGTTGACTGGCTTGGGTTTAAAGATTGCTGGCATCATCGTCGCGCTAGCCAGCGGCAGCGTGTTCTTTACCGTGGCATACGCAGCACTCGCGGTCTGGATACTCGGTCTTGCGGTACCTGTTACAGCTTCTTACATCATCGCAGCTGTCATGGTTGCTCCGGCGCTAACTCTCGTCGGAGTGCCTGAGGTAGCTGCCCACATGTTCATCTTCTATTATGCGGTGCTCTCCGAGGTGAGTCCGCCGACAGCTCTATCGCCATTCGCGGCGGCAGCAATCACAGGTGGTAACCCATTCCGTACGATGATGCTGACCTGGAAGTACACCCTCCCAGCGTTCCTCGTGCCATTCACCTTCACCTTGAACCCAGAGGGCCTAGGCATTCTGCTTCAAGCACCATGGCCAGACGTGGTTCGAACAACGCTGACGACCATGACAGGCATTGCGGCACTCGCAATGGGGCTAGGCGGTTGGCTACTGATCGAGACCAATTGGACCGAACGTGTACTCGCAACCAGCGGTGGCCTCTTGCTTTTCTACCCTGGTCCAGCAACTGACATCGTTGGTGTTCTGGTGGTCGCACTTGCGGTCGCGATGCATCTCACACGTTGCCAAAACAGAACAACAAACTAAAACTGTTCACTCTTAGCTTAATATTTTCGATAGTATCGTCGTCACCTTCACAATGAAGTCTCTACACAAGGCACGACACACATTAGCGTCATGAGAAAGTTACGCGTTCTGGCATTGATGCACGACTACATGGTGCCGCCAAAAGATACCTCCGGACACGATCTCGCAACGGTGTCATGGAAAACTGAGTACGACGTGTTGTCAACATTGGCTGACTTGGGTCATGACGTCCAACAACTCGGTGTAAAAGATGAGTTGACTGGTATCCGACAGGCGATCGCTGAAGGCAATCCTCACATCGCCTTCAACCTACTCGAGGCTTTTCACGAAGTTGGGTCATTCGATCAGAATCTCGTGGCCTACCTAGAACTACTGCGGATGCCCTACACGGGCTGTAATCCGAGGGGCCTTCTACTCTCACGCGATAAAGCACTTTCGAAAAAACTTCTCGCGTATCACCGGATTCCGGTGCCTGATTTTGCCGTATGTCGGATGGGTCGGTCGGTCAGGCGCCCTAAGCGAATGGGGTTCCCCCTTATCGTGAAGTCCCTAACGCAAGACGCCTCATTAGGTATCTCGCAAGCTTCGGTTGTTCACGACGATGTCAAACTTGTCGACCGGGTACAGTTCATCCACCAGAGCCTCGCCACCGATGCAATCATTGAACAGTTCGTTGAGGGACGCGAACTCTATGTCGGGATCATGGGTAACCATCGATTGCAGTGTTTTCCCGTATGGGAACTGAAATTCACCAAGATGCCCAACGACCAGCACCGGATCGCAACTGAACGAGTCAAGTGGAGCCACAAATACCAACGGAAGCATGGAATTCAGGCTGGCGCCGCAAGGAGACTTTCGGAGGAGGTGACAACGCGCATCTACCGCATCTGCCGCCGCGTCTATCGCACACTGGAACTAAGTGGTTACGCACGAATCGACCTACGGCTGGCGAAAGACGAACGTGCCTACGTCCTAGAAGCCAACCCTAACCCCCAAATAGCGTTCGGCGAGGACTTTGCAGAGTCGGCAGAACATGCAGGCCTGTCCTACGAAACACTGTTACAGCGCATTATGAACGTAGGGTTACACTGGCAGCCAGAGCACAAAGGCTGATCCACACGCGGGTCACAAGATACGTGTGATAGCCTCACCGATGAGATAACCCACCGCAGCAACACCGAAACCTACAACAAACATATCCCGTCCACTCGCCCAAACACTGCGACCCGTGAAAAGACTTCTCGCAGCACCGATCGCAAAGTGTGCCGACATACTGACGAACAATGACACCCAGATAGCGGCATCAGCGTCCAGTAAGAGAAATGGTGCTATTGGTATCAAGGCGCCCACTGCCGTGGCACTGCCAGTCACCCAACCGTCGATCGCCGGGGTGAGTTCAGCCTCGGTTAACTCCAATTCCTCGCGAACCTTGACTTCAAGTGCCTTGACCGGGTCGCGCATCATGATCTTGGCAGTTTCCTTAGCCTTTTCAGCTGTAAACCCCTTTACCTCATAGATAAGTGCGAGCTCTTCCTCTTCAACTTCAGGCATTAATTGCAGTTCGTGGCGCTCCATCTCAATCTGGTGAGCATGGACCTCAGCCGCACTCTTGGCAGCCAGGTAACCACTCGCGCCCATCGAGAGTGCATCCGCAATGGAGCCAGCAATACCGGTGATAATCACCACGGTCGGGCTAACGCCCGCACCGATCACGCCAGCAACAAGACCGAAATTCGCGGTCAGCCCATCGTTAAATCCGTAAACAACACTTCGGAGATACCCACCGCCTCCACCAGCGTGCCACGGCTCGCCCTCCCTTCCCAGTAAGCCGGATAGTTCTCGCGCATGCTCGGCCGACTCGGTCGCAATCTCGAACGCTGCATCGTGTACCGGTGAGTCCCCAGCCCCGTGGGCCAGCCTAAGATAAGCAGTAACTTCGCGCCCTTCCTCGGCCAGAAGTAGCGGCAAGACCATGTCTGCCCCAAACCGCCGGGCCATCCACGCGAGCATCCGCGCTCGCCAGGAGAGTCGATACTGTGGAATCGGTTGCGCATGTTCGGCGAACAAAGCCTCCCAGCGCTGGACGTGTCGGTCTTCGACTTTGGCGAGCCGATCAAACAATGTCCGGCGTGACTCGTCGGGCTCGACGGCGGCAAGGGCACGGTAGAGAAACGCCGCATCCCGCTCGTCACAATAATGTTCAACCCAGCTCGGGTCTGCTGTCACGTTACGACTTAACTTTCCCAGGCAGTTTTATTTCGATAAGAACTTCCGTGACTCCGCCTGCAGTCACAGAGACGGTGTGGGTCGTACTCTGGAGTTTTTCGTGCCAAACCCACAATTTATAGGTGCCTGGTGACACGCCTTCAATGCGGAAAGACCCGGTCTCGGCTGAGACGACCGCGCGGTCGAGCGATGCCATCACGAATCCACGCATCCAAGTGTGGGTGTCGCAAACGAGCCGAACTAAGCCGCGAGCCGTTAACTGGCGAGTGATCGTAAGCCCAGGGATCGGAATCGCTACATTAAAGAGCGAGCGGCCGTCTTCGGCGTAGGCATGACTCGTGTGGAGTACATCGTCCGCGCTGGTCAGCTCTATTTCCCCACCGGGATGTGAAACCTGCACGCGAGGCTGAAAACGGCATCCGTCGTTCGACACGAGGATCGGTAGAGTTTCAGGCCTAGCGGCGAGCCCTTCGACCGTAACAACGGCATTTGCCAGTCCGCCCGTTGCATCAACGAGAATCGATTCATCAGGAACGGTCTGACCGCAAACACCAACGTTAGTTGTCACCACGAGCGGTTCGGTTGAGCCCGGCACCATGGTGGTCACCCGCCCGGTAATGACACCGTCTTGAGCGCTCAGTAGCCGAGCTGAGCCGATGCTTAGAAGGGCAGCACCACACACCGCGGCCGTCAGGGCGCAGCACGAACTGGATCTCGATACTCCCATAAAAAGTACCCCACCCACTGGACGTGTTGACGATGTCGATTAACGATAGGAAT
>DASCOS010000008.1 GCA_036012125.1 Vicinamibacterales bacterium
CTCTGCCGGTCTCCGGGTCGGTCCAGCCCCAGATGTCGTTGGTGGTCATCCCACGGCCACCACCCATATCCCGCATCGGTAAGAACGAGAGGATATCGACGCCCTTGCATGGGTAGCGGTCGATCATTCCATCCGTGCATTCCATCAACTCGCCAGTTAGTGCAGGCAAGCCCTTCCTCTCGCTCAACACCTTAGTATGGTTCCAGCCGTTGTAGCCACGCGTCATGATCATCGCAGTCCCGGAACCGCGGTCGGCACCTGGCATGCCAGCAACCATCACATCACCATTGAATGCTAGCGTGCTGGCAAACTGCGCTCGGCCGCTTAGGCTCCCTGGACCCACTTTAGATACGCCGCCAACGTTGATCTGGCCATTTCCTGTGTCGTGGCTATCGAAACGGTAAATCGCTCCGCCCCCACCAGATCCTGGGGCACCGATAAAGATCTCATTGCCAGCCGCCACGATAGACGATCCGAAGCCTACACCCGAGGTGGCATCAAAAGGCTGCAGACTCAGGCTACTGTTCCACTGTTCCGACTCTTCATCGAACAAATACACGGCCACCGATCCAACACCCCCGTTGGCTCCGGAAGAGCCGATCAGCGCTGAACCAGCGTACATCGTGATCGCGCCCCCGAACCCGGCGCCTGCAGTGCCCTCCTCAGGAAACTTGGCGACACGTTCGAATGAGTCGCCGTCACGACGAAACCCGTAGACGACCCCCGCGCCCCGGTTGGTACCGGGGGCACCGATCAGGACATAGCCACCCTCAGCAGCGATCGCGCTTCCGAAGCGCGGGCCAACGGGACCACGACGGCGCCGTGGCTGCGGTTCCTCATCCTCGGGCGCCGCTTCCGGCACATCACCTTCCAAGCGACCAATTTCACCCCAGCTACTGCCCTGTCGCTCGAAGACATAGGTTGCACCCTGATTCGAGTTCGCTCCGCTCGCCCCGACATAGAGAGTGTCATCAACCAGTACCAATGAGCTACCAAAGCTCTCACCCGTGTTACTGGCGGCGGCGACGATTGTTCCCGCTTCGACCCAGGACCGCCCATCGCGATTGAATATGTAGACGACGCCCTGACCAGCCCTGACAGCGCTGACCAAAAGTTCGTCACCGTTGGCAACCACAGCGGTACCGAAGCCATCACCGTCAGTGGCATCGTCGGCGGTCAGCGCCATGACTTCGACCCAGGTCCCATTCTGGTTCCGGTAGATATAGACAAAGCCAGAGGGAACGTTGTTACCTGGTTCTCCAATGAAAACTTCGTTGCCACTCACCGCGACGGAACGACTAAAGCCAGTCTGAGCCTCAGCCAACGGCACAAAGAAAACGATGACAAGCAGCGATACGATCGCAATGGTAAGTCTCTTCAAAGTGCACCTCATTGTACTGGGAAAATCGATCCCAGAGCGTACCGGTAAAAAGTTTCTAGAGCAACGGATTTACAGTCTGATACCTAGTCACCGAGTTCAAGGAGGCCAATGAAGCTGGCTACGTGTGTGATGTACTAGATGATCACCGGCGCTTGAAGCGAATGTTGGTCACCCGGCCAGCGTTGACCGTAAAAGCGCTTGCCATCTCGGCAGCATCGTGCTCGAAAGTAAGGTTCAAGGAGCCGGCACGAGCCTGGCCGTCTTCCAACTTTCGGAGAAGAAGCGGTGGTGTGTTGCGCAAACGAAGCCATAACTGACCATTTTCGACAGCCAGTTCGTAACTAACATCAAGTTCATCGCTGTAGAAGGTCCCAACAAGCCCAACGATCTCATCATTGTCAAAGGGCTCAGAAGCTGTCGAAGAGTTACTACGCCGCATGGTTGTGCTGCTCGGTACTGCTCGGGCTAGCTGGTCTCCGAGATACACATCGGCAACTTGCTGCGCAAGAAGCATCGGATTGATGGAACCGAGATTACAGGTCGTAATCACAGAAAAACGCTGCTCAGGAAACTGCAGGTAGGCAGCCTTAAACCCCATCATCGAACCACCATGACTAACCGTCTTGCTGCCACGATACTCATCTACGGTCAGCCCAAAGGCATAAGTAATTTCCGAACCATCGTTGAGGACGCCGCGTGTATGGATCAGGTCAAGAAAAGGTTTGGCACCAACATCACCACTGTAAAAATTGCGATCCCACAGCAGCAGGTCCCTAACGGTGGTGTACAGACCACCCGCTCCGACCTTGTCAAAGTTGCCTAGGTAACTAACTTGAAACTCTCGGTGCCCAGTGGCGATGTAATTATCGAAGTCAACATCGGAATCCTGATAGCTGATCGCTCGGCGATCTACGATGTGGCTCGGTCGATCATGAAAGTGTGTGTCCTCCATGCCGAGAGGCGCAA
>DASCOS010000010.1 GCA_036012125.1 Vicinamibacterales bacterium
CCGAGAACTTCCCTTAATCTCTGGTAAATGGAAGTTTTGGACATGTCGGGCAGCGCGTTGAAAGCCTCGGAGTAAATAACATAGCTACACGGGTAGCGAAACAGCCTACGGGTGAGGTCAAACTGTCGCAGGGAGCGCCCGTGGGCATCGAACGGGCCGAGTCCAGTGAAACGTTCAGCAAAACCAGAAGTGCCAGCGATTGTGTCAGAGAGAGGAGCCTCATCGACCAGGAGCAAGGTCCGCACGAGTGGCTCCACGATACTCTGGATGTGGGTCATCGTCTCTTCAGCGACGAAGTCCTCGTTGCGCCCCAGCTCTCGATTGTGCTTCTTCTGGTTGTGGAGGGCCATGCGGGTATCGTAGTTAACGCGCGTGATCACGTTCTGAACGTGAGCTTGGTGCTCTAGCACCATCAACGCGACGATGTCACTATGGTCGCCGAGATATTGTCGCGTATCAATGAAACTGGCGAGATCCTTGACGTTGCCGGTTGCAGACAAATCAAGGTTCGCTGCCTGCTCCGGGCTGCGGATGATCACGTTGCCCATGTGTATCTGCTCACCGTGCGTTCCGGTGACGTACCAACCGCCCCAGCGCCTCCGGATTGGGGTCTGATCTGTGGTCAGAATCCACCCTTCGTGTGAGGCGAGAGCCCCGGTTTGATCAATGAATCCGGAGCCCACTAGGTGACGCGGCACCCCACCCCCCGTCAGCGAATAGGTATCGTGGCACTCGAGACACCGGGTAGTGTGCCGCTCGAAACCTAGCTGCTGTTGCTCAAGCGTGTAAAAGACGATTCCCAACTTCGGATCAACCGAGGAAATCTCTATCAGCCCGCCCGGCACCCAGGCAACGTAGACGGAGTCATTGAAGTAGATGGCGCGCGGTGACAGGGGCGAGATCTTGTTGACCTGGAGGCTGGTCTTAGAGAAGACGAGGACCTGCGTGTCCACATCAATACCTAACTCGCGTAATAGCGAGGCTAGGTATCCGTTTTCTGCGTGGGCCTGCAGGGTCACTTCGCCGCCAGCGATTCTGACCAGCAGCTGGGCAACCGCGCCACTCGGAGTGGAGGCCGAATATTGAATCGCTTCGTATTCAGTATCGTAGCGAAATTGTAGCGCTGCGAGTGCCACGGCCGGAATGGAGCATGCCAAGACGAGAATCATTCTGAAACACACATTCATGTGCAGAATGCTTCCCATTAGCCGAGATTCACTAAGTGGGATTGACTTTCGCTAGTCAGGTGACCGATACAGTGCGTTGGGACATCATGCTGCTTACATAAGGCTGTCAGTTCATCCTCGGCAGCAGGAGATACAGCAATAAGTAGGCCACCACTAGTCTGTGGGTCACAAATAATCGCCTTGTGTGCATCATCCAATTGAGACAGATGCTCACCGTAACTCTCATAGTTCCTTTGGGTACCACCAGGGACACAGGCCATGGCGAGGTATTTTCGTGTTTGTGGCAACAATGGCAAAGCAGACACTTGAATTACAGCGCTTAATTTAGCGCCTTGGCACATCTCGATTAAATGGCCCGCAAGCCCAAAACCTGTGACGTCGGTCATTGCGTTAACGCCTGATAATGCGGCTATACACGGCCCCAATAAGTTAAGCTGGCACATCACTTCTACAGCGATATTGGCATCATTCGGCTCAAGTTTTTTCTGTTTTTGAGCAGTCGTGAGGATACCGATACCTAGTGGTTTAGTAAGATATAACTTGTCTCCTGAATGAGCAGTGTCGTTTCGCTTTAATTCATTTAGCGGGACCTTCCCTGAAACTGCTAATCCGAAAATAGGTTCCAGGGAATCGATACTGTGGCCTCCAGCAAGCACTATGCCTGCATCCGCACAAGTTCGACGTCCACCATCAACAACTTGCTGTGCAACTTCAGCCGGCAGAATACTTACGGGCCAACCTAATATTGCGATTGCCATCATGGGGGTGCCACCCATTGCATAGATATCGCTGATCGCGTTGGCTGCAGCAATACGACCAAACGTAAAAGGATCATCAACGATTGGCATGAAGAAATCAGTTGTGCTGATGATGGCAGTTGTATCGTTCAGTTTATAAACGGCTGCATCATCAAGGGTGTGGTTGCCAACCAGCAAATCAGGGTCTTCAAAGACAGGAAGTCGAGAAGCAAGAATGGTACTGAGTATTCGTGGAGAGATCTTGCAGCCGCACCCCGCACCATGACTGTATTCGGTAAGTTTGATATTGGACTGGGACATTAGGGGCTAGAGGTTGCGTCTAGCTCAAGAGTAGCGAACGCCGCGGTGGGGTGGTTGATAAAAGGAGGGAATAATATGATCGACACGGGGCAAGCCTTGCTCGGTGAGCTTGAGTTCCTCATCATCCCAGACGACCCAGCCCACCTCGGCAAGCTGTTCCAAGGGCACGCAAAATTGCTCCAGGACATCGACATCGAACTTGTCCAGGAAGTAGCCGCGTCGCAACCTGCCCAGCTTGAGCTGCAGCACAAACTCGCGCACTAACCGCTCGCCGGCGTCAAGCCTGTAGGCACGCAAGAGTGGCAGCTGGCCGGCCTGCACGAGGTCGGAGTATTGACTCAAGGTAGTAGCGTTCTGATGATGTAGCCCCTGGATGTAACTGAACGATGAAGCCCCGATCCCGAGCAGATCGGCACCGTGATACTGCTCGCGCTGGTAAACAAAATCATGCTTGGATCGATCCTTGACCATTGCATAGGCGCTGATAGATTCGTATCCGGCCTGGGCCAGGTTCTGAAAGGCTAGAATGACCCGCTCGCGCTTCTCCGCCCAATTAGCTAGCCCGTCCTTGGCCTCGGCACCGCTCTGGAGATCGCAATAGAGAGGCGTGTTAAAGGGGATTTCCATCTGGTACACGGTAACGCTGTCCGGCCCTAGCTCGATCACACGATCGAGGCTACGCTGCATGGATTCACGGGTCTCCCCGACGAGCCCAACCATCAAATCGAGATTTACCACGGGGAATCCAGTTTGCCTGACCGCATCGTATGCTGCTTCCACATCCTTGATCAGATGCACCCGACCGTTTCGGGCCAGGACCTCGTCATCAAGTTGCTGTACACCGAGGCTCAGCCTCGTGACTCCTCCTTGCCGCAACAGATCCATCTTGGCCGGCGTGACGCTCTTGGGGGCACACTCGAAGGTCACCTCGCAGGCACCCGCCCACGACTGAGTCTTCTGCAGTCCTTCGAAGAGTCGCTCCAGTGACGATCGCGCCAGGAGTGACGGTGTGCCGCCCCCGAAATAGACAAAGTTGAGCGCCCGGTCCACAGTCGCTGGACAGCCAGCGTAGAAGCCGAACTCAGAGATCAGGGCATCAACATAGTGATCGAGATTGCACCGGTCGCCTCGGCCATAGGCAAGGTAATAGCAATACCTACATCGATCGACACAAAAGGGGATATGCACATAGAGGCCGAGCGCCTGTTCCTCTTCAGGAGCGGTCGGCCGGTCGATCATACCACTGTACTCAGTCACCGCATCGGCTGTCCACTGCGAAAACGGCGGATAGGTGGCGACGAAGTAGTTCCCGTACTCGGCCTCGCAGATGGAACTCGTCTGCCCTTTTCTTGGCCCTGGCGAGGCCCCAAGTTGCTTCATGCGCTCATCGCAGACTGCGAATAGGCGTACGCGGTACCGCACGCGCGAGCCAATACAGCACAAGTAACCCCGCCGTCACGCGGATCATCAATGTTGGAATACCGGCGATATCGAACGCATTGGTAATCGCCTCGGCCGCGAACCAGTAGTAGAGTCCGAACGCAACGGCCGCCAACAGGTTTATCATGAGTCCGGCGCTGGCGCGCAGCACCACCGTCACCAGCACCACTCCCAGATAGCTCACGGCCATCCACAGCGCTACGTTCATATAGACGTCGCCAGCCCTCGCCAGCTGACCGTCATTCAGCGTAGAATAGCCCACTACGAACCCTGGGAAAGCGGCCGCGAACGCGCCGTACGGACTCAACAGCCATCGGCTCGATCCCCAGGACCGGCCCACCACCGCCGGGATAGATTGAGCCGGGCCGAGATCAAGGCAACCCCTCATCGTGCACCTCTGGCAGGGAACGCAGCGGGAATCGCTGAGTTGCAGCAACGGATGTTGCCCGTAGAGGCGCTCCACAGGTAGAACCGGGCAGATCGCGTTGCAGAAACCGGCCTTGAACTGAAAAACGGCGCCGAGGACCAGGGCCAGAAGCGCTACCGTGGCAACCGTGATTGCCAGTGCCAGGCCATCTTCATTGAACAAGAAGCGCCTGGCGGGTACAAGGACCAGGAGCAAGGCTATACCAATCAACTCCGCCCCAGGCAAGAGGGTCAGGCCGAGGCGCCGGCCCGAGGATCGAT
>DASCOS010000011.1 GCA_036012125.1 Vicinamibacterales bacterium
GCAACTCCCATATAACGAAACTATACGAGCCAAAATCGACGCGAACCCTTAGGACACCGCTAACAACGATGCCCTAACGACACACCCAGTTAGAATAGGCCGCCCGGCAAGTCGAAAAAATGAGACAACACAACGCATATTCGAATAAACCGTTATGTCTTTATAGGGTCATCGTGAGCGGCCTGTCAAACACTTATTTCCGTGTTGCCGCCCCCGTAACCGACCAATAACTCTCGCCTCACCGTTAACTGACAGAGAAAAAGAGACTTCATCTATCGTGGCACTCGGAAACACTTGTGAAATCAGATACACGCTACGGTAATTATCCACATGTAGACTGATCGCGTTCCCTTTGTGAAACGTTGTGCAGCAACCCACTCCTGCACAATCCACTACACCCTTTCACAGTCAGCGAGCCAGCGCGTAACCCTCCGTTCGGGGATCAACACCCGCATCGAGTACTCCGGTTGCACCGTTCACCAGAATCGCACCGATCGCCCCAAGGCTCCAGGCCGCCCTGACTGTGAGGTCATGCCCCTTAGCCACGAGACCGTTCTGGACATCCTCCGGAACAGTTGCCTCAACCGAAAGGTCGCCCGGATACATCGTGTGAGGGAACGGCGAAGCTGGAAAGCTTCGAGTCGACCACCGCGGCGCTTCGATCGCCTGCTGGACATTCATGTCGAACTCGACCATGTTCAGTAGTGTCTGAATAGTCCGCTGGATTTGATCATCACCACCCGGACTCCCCAGCACCATGTGTGGTTCGCCATCCTTCATCACGAGCGTACTCTGCAGCGTGCTGCGGGGTCGCTTGCCGGGCTCGAGCGCATTCGCCTCTCCAGGCACCAGCGAGTAATAATCCCCACGACAGTTAAAAATAAACCCGAGGTCGCCGACAACCACACCGGTACCAAACCCGCTGTGCAAACTCGGCTCAAAGCTCACCATGTTGCGGTCCTTGTCCACCACGGCGATGTAGCTGGTATCGCCCTCGTGGTCAGACTCACCCTCCAAGTTCACGTGAACGGGCCGGTCTAGGAGTCCGGAACTCCCCATGAACCGTTCCGGTGTTCCTGGCCGCAACTCGAACGACGCTCGGTCCGGATCAATGAGAGCTCGCCGCTCGCGTGCGTACTCCTCAGACAAGAGGCCTTCGTAAGGAATAGTGATGAAGTCCATATCACCAAGGTATTTCTCCCGGTCGGCCATGGCGAGTTTGAGCGCCTCAGCACTCGTGTGTATGTACTCAACGCTGTTATGGCCAAGCGCTTGTAGGTCATAACCCTCAAGTAGCTTGAGCGTGAATAGTTCCGTGGGACCCTGGGTCGCTGAAGGATTTTTGTAAACCGTGTACCCGCGGTAATCAATTGACACGGGTGTTTCAACCTTAACGGAGTAGTTGGCGAAGTCTTCATAGCGATAGAGTCCACCGTGCTCCTCGAAGAAGGCTGCCATCGTTCGTGCGATGTCACCCTTGTAAAATCGATCGCGTGCAGCTTTCAGTGCAGCATGGCGACCCGCACCAGTATTCTGTGCCTCAGTTTCCACAAGTTTTTTCAGAAGGTTCGCGGCATCGAGATTCTTGAAGATCTCTCCAGCTTCGGGTGCCCGACCATCCGGCCAGTAGACGTTCATGGTCGTCGGATACTTCCGAATCTTTTCTGACCGCGCGATCGACCCTGCAAGACGTTCACTCAGTGGAAAGCCTTCTTCCGCAACTTCGATGGCCGGTTGGAGCACCTCCGCGAACGTCATGGTGCCCCAGCGGTCGAGCAAGACATACCAAGCATCAATCACCGCTGGGATTGATGCTGACAACAGCCCGTCACTCACCGGAATCTCGCCATGATTGTGTTCTTCATACCACTCGATCGTTGCCAGTTGCGGGGCTGTCCCCTCGGCGTTAATCGAAAGTACATCCCCGGACTTCGCGTCATAAATCAGGATCACAGCGTCTGACCCGAGACCATTGCTGCCCGGGTCGACTAATGCCAGCACCGCCTGGCCTGCCACCACCGCATCGAAGGCATTGCCACCGGCGTCGAGAATACGCATCGCCGCCGCTGTGGCAGGGGCCTTCATCGACGTTGCTGCATATTCTGTGCCTCGAATCACGGGTCGCATGGTCCGTTGACTCTGAGCCAAGGCACTTCCTGCTCCGACTAGCACCACGCAACACAGAACTCCCGTCACGACCGAATGTTTGGTTCGCATGTGAATCCTCCTCGATGACACGACTCCCCTAAACCAATCCATCAACCACCAAATTTAACAAGACGTCACAAAGTCACCGGCGCGAGCGCCTCGGTCATGGCAGCTGCGTAACCATGCCCCTGGCCTGGTCCGCAAACCGCCCGTCCGGCTCAAGCTCGACGTAGCGTTCAAAGGCTACCTTGGCCCCGGCGAGGTCCCCTTCGTTCAAATTTGCCATGCCGACCCAGTAATGGGCTTCACCATGGTTCGGGTCAAGCTCGAGCGTCTCGGCAAACTGCGCTTTGGCCTCCTCGATGTTGCCAGCATTCCAGTTGATGAGCCCCTGGTTAAAGACGGTGTCCGGGTCTGCGAGGCCGCCGACTCCACCACCACCCGACAGCTCAGCTGCCCTTTCACTGGCCGCCACCGCCTCATCAAACCGCCGCTGACTGTTGTAGATCGTGGCAAGACCCTCATAGGCTTCAGCGTAGTCTGGATTGACCTCAAGCGAACTGTTAAAGGCCGCCTCGGCATCGCCGTACTCCTCTTGCGCGAGATAGGCCATGCCGATCCCGTGGTAGCACTGGAAACAGTCCGGATTTGCCGAAAGGCCTTCCTCAAAATTGGCGATTGCCACATCATAATTACCGGCCGCGGCTGCATCCACGGCCGCTTCTAACGTCACCAAGAGCGCCTCCGCCCGTTCATACTCGGCTCGTTCCTCGTCGGTAAGGTCAGAAATAGCCCGCATGCCGACCGGCACAAGCTGAAAGTCGAGCTCCTCCTGCTGACCAACACGCAAGGTGATCTCCTCGGTACGCTCGCCGACACCGTCCTTCGCGGCAACGATACGGTAGGGGCCACTTTGAAGCCCCATCTGCATATACTCACCTTCGGCGTTGGTTGTCGCCGCTTGCTCTCGGTTTACACCACCCTGGAAAGTAAACGTGACGGTGGCACCCTCGACCGGCTCACCATCAACGTTCATGATGACGCCACGCACTCGGGCAGACATTTGGGCCGCGGCAACACTCGGCCAAGCAAGCACCGCAAGCACCACTAGCAGCACAAGGCCCCGACCGGACCTCTGCACGCAGAACATAGGTAACCTCCTCACGCCTGTAAAGACACCCGCTCGTTCGGACCCCAAGTTTACAACCACCCGGGGAACCTGACCACCTTGCAAGTGTCCGACCTCAATCCCGCCCCCACCACGTCGGCCCGCCCTAGACAAGCCCGGCTAGCCACATAAATCATCCACTCGCCGACCTAAGATGCCGAGGTGAGCTCAGCCGCTCGAGCCCTTACCGCGGCCGCCTCATCAAACCGTTGCTGTGCACTGTAAACCACGGCTAGCGTCCGGTAAGCTGGCGCATACTCGGGGTCGATCTCAAGCACTCGTTCAAGCGCAACCTCCGCATTCGTATAGTCCTCAAGCTGAGCATAGGTTCGACCAAGCCGATAATGACACTCGTGGCACTCTGGAAGTGTCTGGACCGCCAACTTGAACAAAGTGATGGCCTCTTGATGGTCCCCGGCCAGGCTAGCAGCGGCACCAGCTTGGAGAGCCGCCCTTACGGCCGATTCTCGTGGGTCTTCGACCTCCTCTGATCGGGCCAGTTCGGCCATGCGCCGCGCACCTTCCGGCAGCAGGGTCAGGGTCAGTAGCGCACGTCGCCCAACATTCAGAGAGAAACTCATCGTCTCGACGTCGAAACCATCCTTTTGCGCCGTGACTTCATACGACCCCTGTTGTAGACCCAGCCTGGAAAACTTCCCAGCGTCATCAGTCGACACCTCGATCTCACGAGTCACATTTCCTTGATACAGCAGCTTGAGCGTCACACCCGACAGCGGGTTCCCCTGCACGTCGACCACAGAGCCCAGCAGGCTTGCGGACATCTGTGCGTTACTCAAGTTCGAGAAGACGAGGAGGGTGACAAGAACGAGAAAGAGAGAACACCGAGTGCCCGGCACTACAGTACGCATGGAAGTCCTAACTGAAGCACTACTACATAGCCATCGAAGCTTACCGCTCCGACTCTACTTTTAATTCATTGCGAAACGACCTGACGCCAAAGACTTGGCGCGCGATTGTACCTGCAAATGCACGCTCGACCGGGGAAAGCACAACGCCCGTGAGCCTCACCCGGCCTCGCTTCACGACGATATGAATCGGAGGGCGGTTCCCCTCCTGATATTTAGAAAAGAGCGGGTCGTTATAAATGCGCAGGGCAATGTCTTCCCGAATACGGTCGTCAGTGCCCGACACCGGCAGCACTTCAATCCGATTTTCAACCAGTCGAACACCACCAACATAGGACACGGCTTTCTCGATGCCCTCTTTCTTGAAGGGTTCGGTAACTTCCCCACTCACAACAACCACTCCATTTTCGACGTTGATATTTATATTGTCGAACACGGAATGGTATTCATACCGCCTAATGAACGCTGCGATTTGCTCGCCGAGCTTCGCATCGCTCTCGGCTTCAAAAATTTCGATGTTGCTAAGAATCGAACCCACCCCGTCGACCTCCAAAACGGTCGCGATCAGGTCCTCCTTAACACCGATACTTCCCACGATCCCATTCAGGGTTGCCACATCCCCATCCACAACAACCGTGACGGCCCGGAATGCCCGTTCCGTCACGAGCTCCGTTCTAACCCTGGCCTCAAGTCCCTCGGCCTGGGTTTGATCCAACCGCTCAGCCAGCACGTAGGGTGCTGTCGCGACGACCAAAGCCGCCACGAACAGCACCCGCGTGATTTGATGAGGAATCATCTGTGCCCTACCGGTCAAATATCGAAGGCGCCTGCGGTACCGCAGCCCCATCATGCCTTGGCTCTGACGCCCCAAAGTGGATACCCGCCGGCGTACCCATCACGGCCTGACCATGACCGAATCCACCAGTCCTCGGCGGACGAACATTGAGCTCATGCCCCAGCGCCGTCAGTTCGGTACGCACGCTGGATGGAATTAGCGACTCAATATTGACGTCACAGCCGGTGAAGCTGCCCTTGGTGAACCGGCCGGCCTCAAGCGCTTCCTGAATATTAAAACCGAAGTCGACGATGTTCGCGACAAACTGGGCATGTGCTTGAGCCTGGTTCCAACCGCCCATAATGCCAAACCCAATCTGCACGCCGTCCTTCTCCATAAACGCTGGAATGATCGTGTGGAGCGGCCGCTTACGTGGCTCGACGGTGTTGGCATGACCATCTTCCATAGTAAAGAGTGCACCGCGATTGTGTAGCATGAACCCAACACCAGGAGGGACGAGGCCAGAACCAAAACCGCTGTAATTGCTCTGGATCAACGACACGATGTTGCCATCCTTATCGATCACCGTCATATAGATCGTGTCATTGCCTTCCGCTGTCGTAATTCCAGGAAAGTAGGAAGGTGCGACTTCACAGGCCGCTTGTGTCGGGTCAATTAACTTTGCCCGCTCCGCAGCATGCGCTTTACTCAGCATCGGCTCAACAGGGATCTTGGAAAAATCGGGGTCACCAACATACCCAAGCATGTCAGCGTAAGCGAGCTTCTTGGCCTCAATCGCCACATGCAGTGCTTTGGCACTGTGAAAACCGTACTCTCCAATTGGGTACTGTTCCATGAGATTCAGCATGATGAGAGCCGCAATTCCTTGCGTGTTTGGCGGAATCTCACTGACCTTCCAACCTCGATACATCGTGGAGATTGGCGTGACCCACTGCGGTCTAAACTCACTGAGGTCGTCAGCCGTAAACGTCCCACCCATCTCCTCGGAAATCTTCAGGATCGCCTCGGCCGTCTGGCCTTTGTAGTATCCATCACGCCCATGTTCAGCAATCCGCCGCAACGACGCCCCAAGGTCGGGATTACGAAACATCTCCCCCATTTTCGGCGCCTGACCACCTGGAAGAAATGTGGCCTTCGAATTTGGATGAGCTCCGAGCATTTCGCTGGAACGGCCCCACCCGTTAGCAATGACCGGTGAAACCGGAAAGCCATTTTCGGCATAGTAGATCGCTGGGGCCAACGACTCCGAGAACGGCAGGGAACCGAACCGTTCGCGCATCATGTCCCATCCGGCCACCACGCCTGGCACCGTGACCGAGTAGATACCGCGACCGGGAACCTCCTCGAAGCCCTTCGAGCGAAGGAACTCAACTGTGCGTCCAGATGGCGCCCAACCGCTAGCGTTCAGCCCATGAAGCTCGCCAGTCTCTGCCATGTAGATGAGCGCGAAGAGGTCGCCTCCGATTCCGTTTCCAGTCGGTTCCATCAAGCCAATCGTCGAATTGGCCGCAATGGCTGCATCGATTGCGTTTCCACCACGCTCAAGAACCTGCACGCCTGCTCGCGCCGCGAGCGGCTGACTAGCAGCTACGATACCGTGCCCGGTCACAACCATTGACCGTCCAACAACCGGACGCGGTGAATCCTGCGCCCCGGCCTGCACCACCGACACGACTGCGACTGAAATGACGACCGCCGAAACAACAAGCATGAGCCTACACTTCATAGCATCCACCTCGAACGAAACGACGTAACATCCAGCTACCCTCTCGCCGTTATGACGAGGGTCTGGGATCACATCCGAAAAGAATTCTCAGCTAATACTGTCGTGAATCTAGGCCTAGTCTACACCCATCACCGGCCGATTCAAGCCCTGGCGCTCGGGAGCATATGGCTAGGGGGAACTGCCTCAATGTTTGATCTCAGGGTGGCATTCCGTATAGATTCGCGCCAGAAGAGTCATGGCAGTGGCACCGTTTAGATATACGGAATGCCCCTTCCATCTCACTAATCGACAGCAGGTGATAGATGCGCAAGACAATCCGATGCCTTAGAAGAATTCCTGGCGTGTGGCAGTCCTCCAGGGGACGCACGTCGTGTACCGCCCTACTAACAATTGCGCTAATCGCGGGGTTGGCAACTGGGCCAGGGCAGGCGCAACGACCATCCGTCTCCGGTCGGACCGCCGGCGTGTCCGCAGGTCATCCGCTAACGACTGCCGCAGCATTCGAAATACTTCTTCAGGGCGGAAACGCCTTCGATGCCGGCGTTACGTCACTACTCGTGGGTGGCGTCGTGGAACAGGACCTTTACGGACTGGGTGGTGAGGCGTTGATCCTGGTCTATCCGAAAGCGGAAGGCAAAGTCATCTCAGTCGTTGGTCAGGGCTGGGCACCCGAGCGCGCCACAATCGATTGGTATCTCGAACGGAATCGGGACCTCAACGGCGAAGGGCTCGACCCGGCGGTCGTTCCCGGTGCACTGCACGGAGCACTGACTGTTCTCGAACGTTGGGGCACCATGACTTTCGAGGAGGTCTCAGCACGGGCTATCGACTATGCAGAACATGGATTTCCCCTGCGGCCACGCACTGCTCGCTCGATTGAGCGCAATCTAGAATTTTTCCAAGCTTGGCCAGAAAACCGACGCTACTGGCTAAAACCCGGTGGGAGCCTTTACACACCTGGTGAGACCATTAAGTTGCCCACCCTCGCGAACACGCTAAAGAAGATGGTCGAAGCTGAACAGCAACACGCCCACCTTGGCCGTGAGGGGGCAATCGTCGCTGCTCGCGACCGATTCTACAAGGGCGACATTGCCCACGAGATGGTCGATTTTCTTCAGACGCATGGCTCGCTGTTTGAGCACAGTGACTTTGCAGAGTTTTACGCCAAGGTCGAAGAGCCAACCCACGTGGACTATCGCGGTTATACCGTTTACAAACAGGATTTCGGTAGCCAAGGACCAGTATTGCTACAGACACTTAATATTCTTGAGCAGTACGACCTCCAGTCGATGGGACACAACAGTGCTGATTACATTCACATAGTCATCGAGGCAATGAAGCTCGCCTACGCCGACCGAGACTCCTACTACGCTGACCCTGATTTTGTAGCGGTGCCTCGCACTGGGCTGTTATCGAAGACCTACGCGGCGGTTCGAGCGGCCGGAATCGACATCGGCCGTGCCTCGACGGCCTTCAAGGCCGGTAACCCACTGCCGCACGACCCCGAGGTCAACGACTGGAACTTCTGGGTCGCCAACATCGAGGATGGCCAAGCTACCGACAACGCCAACGGCGGGTCCTTCGTCCCATCATCGGGTGGGCTGAAAGACACCACGCATATGGCGATCATCGATAAGGACGGCAACATTTTTGACAGCACGCCTAGCGGTGGGTGGATCGGCGGTGCGGTGATTCTCGGACAAACCGGCATCGGCATGAGCACCCGCGGAGAACAGTTCTGGCTTGACCGGGAACGTGCGAACCAACTGCGACCCCGCGCACGACCGCGTTACACGCTAACACCGAGTATCGTGGCTCATAACGGCGAGCCTTTTCTCGCAGTCGGTACGCCTGGTGGCGACAATCAAGACCAGACGATCCTGCAGGGATTCTTGAACATCGTCGAGTTCTGGGATGACTGGTATCCGAATCTACACGAAGCGTTCGCCTGGCCGCGTGTCCGTACACGTCACCTCCAGGGATCGTTTTGGCCGCATGCCGCTGGCTTTAACCAAATGGACATGGAATCAACGATTTCGGCAGACATCGCCAATGAGCTACGATCCCGAGGACATCATGTAAACGAAGTGCGCCCACTTGGGGTCTCGGGGTGCGCGACCGCTGTCATGATCGACCCATTCTCTGGAAACCGACTGGCTGCTGCCGACCCCCGTCGTGATTGTTACGCCATCGCTTACTAGAATTTTAGGAGAATCGGAATGAATGCTCGCCTACTCATCGCCATCATCAGTATCGTTGCTCTAGTCAGCCTGGGAGCTAGAGCCCTTCAAGAAACACTTACCGAAGAAGGATTTGACGCAACGATGAAAGAGGTCGGGTTAACGCTCGGCGACACCGAGGGACATATTGGAGCAAGATACTGGCCAGAAACCGAGGAGGATGGCCGAAGGCTCCAGTCGATGTTTCAACAGGTTGAAGCGTACTGGAAGGCTCAAGAAGTCGAAGAGGCTGCTGCAATCGCTGCGGATGCCGTGGTAGCGGCCCGGGCGATAACTGCCGCAGCTGGAGAGAACAATCATGACGGCGCCCAGAGCGCCTTTGGCGACCTACGGGGTACATGCGCCACATGTCATCGGAGCTACCGGGAACAGACGGACGAAGGCTACCGGATCAAGCCTCGCGAGTAGCACTACATATGAAGAACCTTGGCTTCTTCTGTGCGGAGAAGTAATAGAACAAGCAGTTGGGATGGTCCGCCTATCCCGGCATTCAGGCTTCGCTCCTTGGTTTAACACCACCAGAAGCTAGCGCGTAGACCGGCGATACCACACTAATGGGCTCACCTCACAAGGTCCAGACGATGTCATCCAAGTGCAATCGATACGTAACGACTCGCATGATGGTCACTCTAATGATGTGGTGGCTAATAGCCGTTCCGGCCGAAGTGGCTGCGCAAATAATCGTTCGTGATGTAACCGTTCAAGTGCTCGTCAGGCCTGAGAGCCAGCAATTGCAGATGCTTGTCCGAGTACCGCTGGCTGCACTACGCGATCAGACTCTTCCCACCTTCGGGATCGGCTATCTCAATTTCGAGGAAGCTAACCCGCCACTTCGTGACGCTGCACGGCTTCGGATTTCACCTGACCTCACCATCTACGAAGATGGTGATCAGCTGGAATCCCCGCGAATAGAGGCGGTTCGGGTATCGCTTCCGTCCGATCGATCATTTAGAACTCTTGACACGGCGCTCGCCCACATCCGAAGCCCGCAACTGCCAAACGACACGGAACTCTACTGGGAACAAGGCATGCTCGATGTCTTGTTTGAATATCCCATTCGGTCAGAACGCTCGAGTTTTTCCATCAACACCTCACTCGAGCGACCCGATTTGCGAGTCAACATGGTAATGCGGTTTCTCACGCCCGAAGGCTCAGACCGACTGTTCGAATACGCCGGCGACCCGGGCCGTATCTGGCTAAACCCAACTTGGTATCAAGCGTTTCAACGGTTTGTAGCACTTGGATTCGCACACATTCTCAACGGTCTCACTCACTTGGTCTTTCTGGCGTGCGTGGTTATTCCGTTCCGGCGGATGCGACCACTCGCAATCATTGTTACCGCATTCATCGTGGCCCATTCCGTGACGCTTACCGCTTCAGCCTTCAGGCTGGCGCCGAACGTCCTCTGGTTCCAGCCGTTAATCGAGACTCTCGTCGCCGTTTCAATTCTCTACATGGCGTTTGAAAACATGGTCGGCACCAAACTCGAGCGCCGTTCAATGAGCACGTTTGGCTTCGGCCTGGTACATGGCTTCGCCCTCTCATTTGCCCTGCCGGAGATGTTGCAGTTTGGTGGGACGCATGTATTCGTATCACGATTCGCCTTCAACATCGGCATCGAGTTGGGGCTACTACTCGTTCTCGCCTTCCTGTATCCGGTGCTCTCCATCCTATTGCGCTGGGTAGGCGCACAACAGATGGGCATCATTGTCCTCTCGGTGTTCATTGCCCACAGTGGTTGGCACTGGATGACTGATCGCTCAAGCGAACTTATCCAGTTCCAGTTTCAACAGCCACGTTATGACGCCCTCTTCGTTGCCAGCGCGATTCGCTGGACGATGCTATTGGTCATCGTTGCAGGCATCCTATGGTTAGGGCGTAGTTTGCTCACCCCGTCGGCACCCCACGGCAGACCGTCCGGCACCCAACACTGAGTCCGAGGTTGCCGCGTTGGCGGGAGCAGTCTTTCGGGGTTTACGGTTGGGAGAGTTCGTTGACCGCTACTGACAACTCGGCTGCTTGGCGTTCACCCGAAGCATTCGTATAGGCGACAACGCCACCGATAACTTGAAGGTCGGAGGTAGTGTGGCCAGTAGGTGCCGACAACTCGATTCGCGTTCGCTGACCTACCCTATGCAAACTGCTCACAGGAGCGGCCGCTGCCGTCGCTGACACCGGAAACCATTGAACATTATTCGCCACCGAACGCCAGGTTAACATCAACACGAAATCCGAAGAACTTAGGCGCGACACGGTCACAGTAAACGGTGCAAGCGATGAGCCAGCAGCCAACGGTAACCGAGGAAGCCACGCCTCTACACGCGACGCATTGATGAGGTCTACTAATCGCGTACCAGAAATCGAACCGGGAAGCGATAACTGCAATGTAGAGTGCCCCGTGACACACTCCTGTTCGCACGCCAGCCAGCGCACGTCGGCCGCCAGAGGCCAAACCTCACCGTCGTCGACATCACGATTCGACGCGCGAACTTCTGCATGGATCAGCACTTCATCCTTGTAGCCGTAGCCAACGGTGCCGTCGGGCTGTTCAAATTGAAGCGGGACAGGCCACCGAAGCGCACCCACCTCGAACCGCGCCGGCAAATTGAAATCAATCGAAATAGCCTCGCCCGACTCGCCAGGATTGATCCAGTGCACGTACCAGCCAGGCTCCATCGTTAGGAGCACCCCCAACTTGAAAACCTCACCGGGTTGCACAATAGCAACATCGGAAAGAAGTTCGGTCTGTACTGGCGAATCAGAATGTATACCAATGGCCGCCGACTCCAGTTCGGCCGGACCACTCGTCCTCAGCCCCTGGTGCTCCCTGCCACAACACACCACCGTGGCACAAATTAGCAAGATGACAATTGGTTGATTGACTTTCAATCGCGTCACAACGAGAAGTGTACCTGTTCGTGGAGGTCCACGACCAGCACGGGCCCTTAGGAGATTGGATGGGGCAAGGCGAACGCCCTGCCCCGCTGAACATCTCCGATAATCTTAAGCAATCTTTTCTACATCGATATCTTTCCCTGCTGCAGCACCAATTTCTATACGTCTCGACCTTGCACTCGCAGCTAGTGGCAGCGTCAACTCCAGCATGCCGTTCTCGAAACGGGCATTCACTTTATCGCCTTCGACCTTTGCTGGTAGCGTGAAGGCTCGCTCAAACCGGCCATAGCGGATTTCTGAAACATGGAGTTCATCGTTCCGCTTAGTGTCGGTCCGCTCTCCCTTAATAGTTAGGGTCTCGCCATGCAAATCGACGTTAACATCATTCTTGTTCACCCCCGGTAGGGCAATGCGAAGCTGCCATCCATCCTCTCCGGATGTCACCTCGGTCGCCGGCACCCAGGCTCCTTCGTTCACCCCTGTTGCAACATTGCTCCAACTCCGGCCGAACAAACGGTCCACCTCCCGGTGGAGGTCAGAAAAGTCGTCTAATGGACTCCATCTAGCGAGCATCATAGCTTCCTCCATTCTTGAGGACACCTCTCCTCACATTCAGTAGTTAAATAGTGATTATATTAATAGCATATTATCTTAGTGTTGTCAACTCATATTATAAACTATACGAATCGATAGTGTTTGGATGAGGAACTCAAAGCACCGAATCAACTAGCAGAGCGACTTACGGGCGGGTTCTTGGAGGATCCTGAGCTTTGTTGGCCAAGCCGGTCCAAAAGCTTCTGGTTGCCGATGAAACGAAGGGAAAGGCGAGGGCTTGCCCCCCGCCTCTCAGCCTAGAACTAGTGCACTCCCCCATCCGACCGAAGGACGAAGTCAGCGATCTGCAGGGTACCAGGGTCGTCAGGTTCGACCAGCCTCTCAACAACAGAAGCATGGGTCCGATCAGAAATCTCAACAGTCTCCACACTGGATTGCCCAGCAGACTCAAGCTCTCGCGCGGCCCGGAGAATCTGTTCGCGTCGCCAATCAGCGTCTCCGTCAGCATAGACAAACAGCAGCGGTGGCTTACCGCCACCAATGTAGGAGGATGCTGATGCCTGATGCCACACCGCTACCTCAGTCCCCCACACTGTTTTTGGGCGGTCAGGTGCAACTTCCTCAACATAAAGGAATGGGCTAATCGGTATCGAGCCATGAATCGAGGACTTTGCCAAACCAACCTCACGAATGTAGGAGTCATCGAGCGCCAGAAGCGCGGCAATGTATGCGCCAGCGGAATGGCCCGCCAAAAAAACCTTCTCAGGATTACCACCAAAGTCCGCGATATGCGCCACGGTCCAGGCAAACGCCGCAGCAGCATCCTGGAGATGTGCGGGGTGTTTTACGGTTGGAGACAGGCGATAGTTGGCCGAAACGACACCGATCCCTCGTGGGACAAGTGCCTTAGCCAGGAACTCGCCTTGGGCCTTGTCGCCGTTTACCAAACCCCCACCGTGAAAAAATACTACAGTTGGCGCACCGGAGGCATCGCTAGGCATGAATACATCAAGCCGGTCACGAGCATCGGGATAATCAGCGCCATCAATGTAATCAATGTCACGATGCGCTTTGATGTCGGCTTGTCCGGACTGCCCCACTGCATCACTGAACGGTAAAACCACTGCGAGCACAAGACCAATCGCCAAGACACCTCTGTTAACAGAAAACATAACTCGCCTCCTCACACCAATGAACACACAAACCAACACGAATCATACCGTGTGCAGCACTAGCCGTTCAATGAAAGGCGACGGAACAGCGAAGGCCTCCACTTGGCCCCTAACCTCACTGGATCGCCGTAGCCTCAACTTTTATCAGTCGTGACCGCACACGGTGCAACCTAGAGTGAATTCGCGATATCCTGACGCTCGTGACGAGTAATAGCCTAATAAAGCTTTCAGTTGGTCGGGCTGTGTTAGCGATCGGTTTATTTGTCTCACCGGTCGGTGCACAAACCGAAATTGTCCTAAATGGACTGCCGACACTGAGGGTTAGTGAGAACGGTGTTGTCCGGACAGTAGAGGACATCGCACCAGAGGATGCCGAAGTTGAGGCGTGCCTTATTCAACGTATCGGTAACCACTACTACTGGGCGACGCATGAAAACGTTCAAGTGACACGGTTCGAGCATGGCTCGTTCGTGACCTTCGTCGCTATGGACGGGTCAGGTTACGTCCGCCTCCTCGACCCTGACGCACGCTCCATCTTTGACGGCCTGAACCGCACCGACGGTGACTACCATTACGTGGAACACTACGTACTGGGTATGACGACCATCACTTACTTCGGCTACCGCCGAGACCAGTGGTAACCATGTCATCCGCATCTAGTCGTGCCAGGGCCTCTGCCACTTACCAAGGCCCTGTCTTCGGCAGCTGCAGTATCTCGTAACCGTGAGGTTGAATCGGCGTCGTGATTCGGCTAACGTTGAGGCAGTTACAGCCTCACGCCATCTATGCGGCGAATAATGAACGGACGGACCCGGAGAAGCGAGCACATGACATTCTTAAGAGCACTTTCGGTGATGATTTTACTGTTTACAGCCTCAGCCATCCACGCAATTGACCAAGATGCCGATTCGAAAACGATTCACGACGGCGTATATACCGAGGCTCAAGCCGCACGAGGCGCTCGGTTCTGGGAGAACATTTGCAGTGAATGCCACGTGGATGACGAGTTTGTCGGTGAAGCCTATATGGGCAGTTGGACCAACGTTCCAATCTCCGAACTATTCGACTTAATTACCGTTACGATGCCTGAAGACAATCCGGGGAGTCTTCTCGACGAAGAGTACGCTGCAGTTATCGCATACGTCCTCAGCCTTAACGAACTTCCAGCTGGTGAAGAAGAGTTGCCAGCCGTCTATGAGGCGCTGCAACAGATTGTTATTCAGGGGCCTTACTCGCAGTAATCATAGAGGACTACCTAGGTCCCGGCCTAGAACCCACCGCCAAAGAATCGGCGGCGGTAGGTTTCTTGGTATGGAAATCACGTAAGGGCGGATATCAGCCGACGAGTATCACTTTTCCAGAAGTCCGCCGGCCTTCCAAAGCTCGGTGCGCCTCTGCCGCATCGGTGAGTGTGAAGCGTTGGCCAATTCTGACGCGTAAAGACCCATCAGCGACGGCACTTAGCACGGCCCCTGCCCGTAGCTCAAGTTCGGCACGGTCACGCATGTAGTGTACGAGCGACGGACGGGTCACGAATAACGAGCCTAGTGGATTAAGTCGATTGAGATCGAACGACGGCACCGGACCACTAGACTGCCCGAAGAGCACCATCATGCCGCGCGGTTTTAGGGAGCGCAGGCTCCCCTCAAAGGTCGACTCACCGACCGAATCGTAAACTACATCAACGCCGCGACCAGCCGTCCATCCAGTAACAGCATCGACAAAATCATCAGTCGTGTAGTTAATGATCTGATCAGCTCCCGCTGCCATGGCAAGCGCTGCCTTTTCAGCCGTTGAGCAGGTGCCAATGACTCGGACACCCTCCCGCTTAAGCATCTGGATCAAGAGCAAGCCAACGCCACCAGCCGCGGCGTGCACAAGCGCCGTGTCGCCGGCAACGGCCGGACGCGTGGCATACACAAGGTAATGTGCGGTCATCCCCTGGAGCATCACCGCAGCCGCTGCCTCATCCGGCACACCGGGCGGAACGGCAATCAGGCTGTCGGCCGGCACATTGGCAACCTCCGCATACGACCCTGGCTCCATCGCCCAACAGACTCGGTCGCCTGGCGATAGCCCCTCGACTCCAGAGCCCACCGCCTCAACCGTACCAGCTCCCTCACGCCCGACGACAATGGGTAAATCCGCCGGGTAAAGGCCAGTGCGGAAGTAAACATCGATGAAATTAACGCCGGCTGCCGATACCTTGACCCGTGCGGCGCCTGCAGCGGGAGGACCCGGGTCATACTCTTCATAGGAGAGCACCTCGGGCCCTCCGGTCTGTCGAACCCACACCGCATGCGTCATAGCCGCACTACCTTCCTCACACTCATGACAGTCGCTGCGCCTCATCGCGGAAGAACTGTTGAACCCGCTGAGCAACCAAAATCTCCTCCCCGTCATTCATGCACCGCGTCTGGATGGCTTGACCAGTCATAGCGATCCGGGGATCTCCGTTCTTGAGCCCCTCACGGACTTCTGCTGAGGACAGCGATACGCTGTTTCCGTCCCAAGTTAAGTCCACTCGAGGTCTACCACGGTCATCTTGTGGGACATCAGCCACAAGGCCTGGTATCCCCTGGAGTTCGTTAGCAATGTACTCGGCCTTTCGTCGCCAAGCGGCATACACTCGATCGTGATCTAATTTAACGTACCGGTCGAGCGCTACAAGAAAACCCATGATCTCTTCCTTGCCAACCTTCATACCACGTCCTAAGTTCGCATTGGGTGCTGCGTGTAATGTGGCTGCTTCGATCAGATCCCGTCGACCGGCCAGGATTCCGGTCGACTGTGGTCCACGAATACCCTTCCCTCCACTAATGACAACCAGGTCTGCACCAGCATCAACCCAACGAGTCAGGGTCGTCGTAGGTGGCAATTCGGATGCAGCATCCACAATCACCGGAACACCAGCTCGACGTCCGAACTCTAGTAACTCATGAACTTGCATAGATTCAGGTTGGTCTGCGGTTTCATAGTCAAGCCGAGCGAGGCCGGAAATCATCGCTGTGTTCGAAGTAATCGCATCGGCAAACTGTTCTCGTGTCTCAACGTTTACCATCGTCATGCCTGCGGCACGATAGGCCCGGTCGTAACCGAACCTTCCCGATGTCTGAGTCAAACACTCACGTTTGGACCACGTGGGATGTGGCAAGGCGTCAATCTTGGCTTCGTCATTACCTGTCAAACAGGCCGCTGCACCAAGAATCATGGCCGAAAATGAACCGCTGGTAACTAATGCAGCATCAGCACCAAGAACCTCCGCCAGACGCGCACCAGCTGCTCGCATCAGTTCGTGCATATCAACGAACTGCTCATTAGCCTCGTGCATCGCTTGCATGACTTCAGCTGGCATACGAGAACCACCCAATGCGGTGATGTGATCCATCGCTGCTAAATGAGGCTTAAGTCCAAGCATCCGGGTATAGATGTTGTCACTAAGCGCTTGTCTCGCGGCGATGGCCGCTTCGGCATTAGGTAAGCGCGATGGAGCGGCGCTGCCACGACTAGCACATGCCCCGACAGTTCCACCGAGAATTGTAGTACCGAAGAACTCTCGACGACTCAGGCGTGGAAGATCTGATTGCCGTGACGAAGGTGAACTTTTCAACATGGTGGACCTCAGAATCAGGGTTGTATAGGAACCGAATTCCCACAGCACGATCACGTGCCAATTACGAGGCCATCCTCCCATGAGGCTCAACAGGAACGCAAGCGCACGTTAACCTAGACGCAACAACAGCCAGCTGAGGCTTGCCAATGAACGCGATGGACGTCTCGGTAGCGCTCTTCGACTGCTCGTGGCAAGATGGTTCAAGGATTTATGGAGGTTGGTATGCGTAGACGCCTAGAACTGTTTCTAACGATTGTAGTGATCACTGTCGGCCTGTGGCCAGTTGTCCTGTCCCAGACCGCTGATGACCGCGTGCGCGCGCGCGACTTAGGCATTACACCTGGGGTGTTTCCGCCGGGTGAGTTAAACGCTATAACTGACGTCGCCGGGGTAAGCGTTGGACACACTACAATCATTGCTGGCGAGAATATTCGCACCGGCGTCACCGCCATCGTGCCGCACAGCAGCAATCTTTTCCAAGAGAAGGTAGCCGGTGGCGTGTTTGTTGGTAACGCGTTCGGCAAGCTGGCGGGGTCCACACAGGTCGAGGAACTGGGCACTATCGAAACTCCAATTGTACTGACCAACACGCTGAGTGTCGGCACGGCCGTGGAAGCAACGGTTGCGCATACTCTCCGGCGCGAAGGTAACGAGGACGTAAGGTCAGTTAATGCTGTGGTCGGTGAGACCAACGACGGTGGATTGAATGACATTCGAGGACAGCACGTTACTCCCCTCCATGTCTGGGCAGCCATCGACAACGCGACTAGTGGACCTGTCACCGAAGGGTCGGTTGGTGCTGGTACCGGCACACGTGCGTTTGGTTGGAAGGGTGGCATCGGCACTTCTTCACGGCACTTGCCCGCACGCTTCGGTGGCTATACCGTCGGTGTTTTGGTCCAAAGCAACTACGGCGGCGTTTTGATGATGGACGGAGTGCCGATTGGTGAAGAGTTAGGCCGTTATTCATACTCACCACCGCCACAGGCGGGAACACTTCCGTCAACATCGCCCGTCGATGCAACCAACGAAGGCAGCGGGTCAGTCATGATTGTTGTGGCCACCGACGCTCCGGTGGACGCACGAGATTTAAAGCGGATCGCGGCAAGGGCGGTGTTCGGCCTCGCGCGCACGGGTTCGTCTTACGGCAACGGTAGTGGCGATTTCGCGATCGCCTTCACGACGTCTTCCGAAATGCGGTCTCGATTCGGTGAACGGACGCCCCGCCCACGCTCGATACTGCAACCCGATGCCGTGTCACCGCTCTTTCAAGCAACACTGGAGGCGACGGAGGAGGCAGTCTACAACTCCCTGCTCCAAGCAACCACCGTTACTGGCAATGGCCGAACCGCAGAAGCGATTTCCATCGAGCGTGTAAAGAGAATCCTTCGAAAGTATGGGCGGGGACGATAGGTTATGGTGACGTAAGACCACTCCTCCATGGCAACGAACCGACATATTTCCCTTGAAGATATTCGCGACGCCGAGGGCGCGATATATGCCGTGGCCGTGCGGACACCATTGGTTCGCCTACCGGTACCAGACAATTCACCCCTAGGACGAACGAAGTCCTCAGAGTTGTATCTAAAGCTTGAAACCTTACAACCAATTGGTTCTTTCAAGATTCGAGGCGCCTATAACACCGTCCGGCAACTAACACCGGATCAACTGTCGCAAGGTGTCTGGACCGTTAGTGCAGGCAATGCAGGGCAAGGAGTGGCGCTGGCCGCTCGGACGTGCGGTGCCAAATGCTCGGTGATGGCTATGGACACAGCACCAATCACTAAGCTTGCTGCGATCGAACGCTTCGGTGCCCAGTTAGTCAAGGCCAGCCACGACGAATGCTGGCAAGCGGTTGAGAATCACGCGTCGGAACGAATGGATGGCGTGTTCGTCCACCCGTTCGATGACAACCGGTTCATCGCAGGAAATGCGACCGCTGGACTTGAAATTCTTGAAGACCTGCCAGACGTCGACGCGGTCGTTGCTTCGATTGGTGGCGGCGGATTGATCGCAGGTATTGGTAGCGCGCTACAGGCACTAAAGCCCGACACAAAGATTCTAGCGGCCGAACCAGAGACCGCTTCACCGCTGGCTACATCGTTCCAGGCTGGAACAGCCAGTCGGTTTCCCAACTGGGAGGCTTCGTTCGTGGACGGCGCTGGTGGAAAAACCGTCCTCCCATCAATGTGGCCGCTGTTGTCGAGTCTCGTCGACGATTCCATTGTCGTTTCACTCAAAGAAGTCGCGTACGCTATGCGTTTAATTGCAGAACGTACGCGAGTGATCGCGGAGGGCGCTGCGGCCTGCGCCGTGGCGGCTGCGCTAACCGGGCGCGCCGGTAGCGGAAAGATTGTCGCGATCATCTCTGGCGGTAATATCGACCTCCCGAAGTTCGCTGCGTTGACAGCGGACAGCACGGATTAGCGTATCGGGAGCCGGACCATACCCCACACAGCTAGAGGCGAATACGCGGCCAAAGCCTTCTGCACATCACCGCACCCACCAGTAGACAAATCTTCCACGTTGATACGCGGACGACTGTCCGATAGCGTAGACACTTGCCGCATCGCAACGGTCGGTTTAGAATTTCCGAATGTCTCGGAAGTCGGTCGCTCAGTCAGGGTGTGCACTCTGTGGCGTTAAGGAGGTGTCCGAGCCTCGCGGCAAGGCCCGCTATTGTCCTGACTGCTGGGATAAGAAGATTGCCGTCGAAGAAATCGTCGCACGTGAGTTCGAACTCAAGCGCTATATCCGCGCGGAGAACGCTGAGAAGTATCTCGTCTATCACTCGACTATCAAGCGCCCCTGTGGACAACTTGTGGTCTTAGACGATGGTTATGATCTGTTCCTTACACTTGTGCTCTACCCAATCTTCGCTTGGGACGACCCTGCCTACCATCTCAGCGGTGACCCAGAGGGGCGTTCATTCTCCGATCTCGTTATCGATAAGGTAGCCGCTGAAGTCGTTGAACCCTGGGGTGGCGGCCGGTGGCATTTAGAGGTCTTCCGGGCAGCTAATCCAGAACCCGAGGAATGGAACGGCGAAATGTGATCTGCTGCGGAGGTATTTCGCCAAACATTGTGGTTTCTGTCCACTGGTCCTATAATCCGTCTGCTTAGTGGAAATTACGCAACTCGGGAGGGAGTTATGAAGCGCCTCAATCTCATATTTGCCGTCGCCTTGGTCAGTATCGGCTTGACGACGATCGGATGTGGTGGGTCGAATGGCGATGATGCCGGTGCCACGCCAGCCGAGGAGGCTGCAGTAGCGGCCTTGCCAACCACCCCAGTGGCTAGTGCCGGGGTCGAGGGCGAAGCTGAGGAACGGCCTCGGTTCATCGCGCCGATTCGCGGTCCCGCTGATATCGCGTACCTCGCGCCGGACACCACGGTTGAAAGCGGCGAGGTCGTCACCAGGATTGTTCTGCAGAATCGAGCGACCGGGGCGATTGCTGGCCTGAAGGTCGACGAGTTCTGGTGGGATTCCGACCGAAATCCACTGCCCGGTGACACGCAGCGATTACGCGAACCACTTATGCCTGGTGAGGTGGCCACGATCGAACTACGCGTCCCCCGCGACAACCGCATGAACCAGAATCAATATAGTTTCAGTCACGCCAACGGACAGATTAATGCCCAGCTGGTCGAAGAACTCCCGGATCCTGAACCAGAAGAGGAGTCCGAGGGCGGGGAAACTGAAAGCTAGCGTATTGGCACGGCGGGAAACGACATGGGGCCAGCGAGCGTCTGCTGGCCCCGTTTCACGTACGGGGCCTTGTTAAAACAAACCGCGGGGGCTTTCGCAACCCATCCTCATGGAGTCGGATGTAAGCGAAACGGTACCTCACGCATGACCACTGCGTTTCGATCAATCCGCGAACGTGCCTCCGTACGCAAAATATAGAGACCAGGGTCAACTCCTTGCAGTGGAATTTGGAGCGCGTGCCCATACCCGCCGCGCTTGCCCTCTAGCTCATCACTCGAGCGGACGTCGTTCACATTGAAGACGACGCGTCCGTCGTCAGCCGTGATCGTCGTAGTAATGTCCACCGTGTGCTCACGGTCCACTTCGTTGTCATAAATCTCTACGAACACGAATAGCTGATCACCTAACTCAAAATCACGAAGCGTGGTTGGTTGGGTCGGCAACACATCCTGAAACTGCTCATCGGATTTGACCGCCGGCGTCCGACTCGCATGAACGGACGCTATCGCAATACCACTCATCTCTATCGGTCCTTCAGAAAAATCTGGAACCTCGAGGTCATACAAGATACTTCCACTCCGACTGCTACCCGTTTCAATTGCCGCCACCCGCACCTGGTACCGCCCCGGCTCGAGATCAAATCGGGAATTCAACTTCAAGCCGTGATTTGATACCGCCTCGTACGCTTCCGGTGGTAACTCGAGAGGTATCGAGAGGGTTTCACCACCAGCGATCTTGTTTTCCTCATCGAGAATAGTGAGCGACAACTCAATCGTGTCCTCAAAGTGTCCGTTCTTCTCAGTGAAGGTCAGAGCTTGCCCACCAATTTCAGCCATGAAGGCAACTGACGACTTTGGGCGCTCTCCCAGAAACGGTGCCGCCGAGACGCGTAACGTGAGCCCGCTTACCGGCAACGGGTTCGTCATCACCTCACGGAGTTCGTCAGAGGCACCTTCTATCTCGGCGAGCTCCATTCTAGGCTCGTTACCTCGTGGCGCCTGGTACCCTTTCCGCGAGCGGACAACAAGGCCAGGACGGGTGACACGTACTTCAATCTCTCGGTTCCGACCATCACGCCGGTCGTTGGTTGGATAGTAGCCAAATACATAGTAAGAACTGTTATCCTCAACGATTCGGGTGAACGCGTTCGACAGGTCGTTCGAGTTTATAAACGCCATGCCACCTGTCCCGTCGGCCAGATCCTGTAAGTTGTCCTGCGCCAATCTGAGGTTGTACCGGAGTGAATCGTTCCGAAGTCCCGTCTCGCCGCCAGTAAATCGGTCGTCTTGGATGAGCGAAGCTTCGATCTGGTCTGAACCAATAGTTGTCATACCACGAGGGTCGAGGGTATAGAGCGCGACATTTGCCTGGGCAGCCGCACCTATGGTCCGCTCCAACTCAGACGCAATCGTTGAAGCGTATGGCGAATTGAAAACGTCGTAGATGTCGTAGTCGATCCCTTGGCTCATAAAGACCACGGCTTTTCTGCGACCGCGCACACCCGAAAGCCAGTCCGAAAGTTCCCGGAGCGTTCCTAGCGTGGCACGCGCCTTGGTGCCCCGCTCAAAGTCGAGTTCGTCTACAACGCGACTGTTATGAAAATCTTCCTGGCTGAGGTATCGGAAATAAGTATCGTTCCGCCCCATCACGCTGGAACGGGCACCTTGCCCTGCAAACTTATCCACGGCCTCCAAGAGTAGGCGCTGATGACCAGTGAATCCCTGTGACACATCGGTACGCCCGCTCGCAAAGAAAACAGCAGTGAGGTCATTAGCACCGATGTGGCGCTCGATAAATTCCTTGGCAGCTGCTTTAACGTAGGCCGTGTGTAGTGGTGTTGTCTGTAAATCATCGAGAAGGAGAACGAACAATCTGCCTTCGAACGGCCGCTCGTTCGAACTGACGTCGGGCTCGATCAACTCAGACGAAACCAGCGTGCGCTCGGCACGCTCTATCGGAATATTGACAAGAGAAAAAGCGCTGACTTCTTGTACTTTCCCATCCTCGAAGACCTTAAAGTCACTCAGGGCTAAGTCATCGATGAAATTTCCGTTCTCATCAGTAACAACCGCATCCACTTCGACATAATTAACTTCGAGTCTAAACGTAACGGGTGGCTGCTGCGCTGCATCCTGCGTCACTTGCTGGGCCAGAACGCCAATGGTCAACCACAGCGCTACCAGCCCAACCCCCACAGACAAGCGTAAGGAGGGCATCAACAATTTCACCAGTCGTTGTCGGCCCAAACGTCCCGTCGGACGCCAACACAAACCACCCCCCATTCCCCCAGATCTCATTCTCCCATTATAGGAAGTCCTTCCTCTTTCTCCCAATACGACGGTGACTGGGGCAAAAAATCCCCGAACGCCAGTATGACAGCCTGAACACTAACCGTCGGTAACATCACCCGTTAGTTGCCGAACATCCCAACCAACGCTAGCCAATCGACGTCCTATCACAAGAAGCCTGCGAACCAAGCGCTCTGCAGGTAGACTGCTATACTCCAACTGATGCCATTGGACATTTCGGCCATTCAGACAGCGCTTTGCGACGACGGGCTAGATGGGTGGCTCCTGTACGATTTCCACGGTTCCAACGAGATCGCGAGGCGGCTAGTTGGCTTATCCGGTACCGGCAAAATGGAGACCCGCCGCTGGTACTACTTGATTCCGGCGGAGGGCGAACCGCGAGGACTGGTGCACGCGATTGAGCGACACAACCTCGACACGCTGCCAGGCTCAAAACAAGTCTATGCAGATCGACAGCAGCTCGAGGTCGGGCTGCGGACACTAGTCTCCGGCCAGCGACGTCTTGCAATGGAATATTCGCCAAACTGCGCCATCCCATACCTGTCCCGGATCGATGCAGGCACAGTCGAACTGCTGCGACGCTTCAACATTGAGCCTGCTTCGTCAGGTAACTTGGTACAGCGCTTTGTTGCACGGTGGAACGAACGGGCGCTCGCGTCCCATCGGAAAGCCTCCGAGCGACTTCACCGGATCAAAGACCGAGCGTTCGATGAAACCGGCCGGGCATTACGAAACCGGACTGGGCCAACTGAACACGATTTACAGCAGCAAATGGTTGACTGGTTCGCTGAGGAAGGACTGGTCAGCGATTCGGCACCGGTTGTTGCCGTCCAAGAGCACTCCGGCGACCCACATTATCTTCCGCAAGCAAATAATAGCCGAGTTGTCAGCGCCGATATGCTCTTACTCCTTGATCTATGGGGAAAGTTGGACGAGCCCGACACAGTGTTTGCTGACATCACGTGGGTGGGCTACACAGGCCGGTCTGTACCAAAACCAATGCAGACAGCCTTCAGCGTCATCACTGCAGCCCGAGATAAAGCAGTTGAACTAATTGAGGCACGGGTCCAAGCTGAACAAGCACTGATGGGCTGGGAAGTCGATCGCGCTGCCCGAGAAGTGATCCAGCTTGCTGGTTATGGAGATTGGGTATTACATCGTACCGGACACAGCCTCGGTGAACAGGTCCACGGCGATGGGGTGCATCTGGACGACTACGAAACTCACGATGATAGATGTCTGCTGCCTGGCACGGGCTTCACAATCGAACCAGGTGTCTACAGTAGCGAATTCGGTGTGCGAACCGAGATAAACATGTACATCGGTGAGCGGGAGGCTCTGGTAACCGGGCCACGACAGACAGAGATTGTTACACTCGGCTAAGTACGCGACGATCAAATCAACTGTCGCAACGGCGCTCACGCATAACGCCGCGGTAGGTCGGCTGAAAGTTTGGGAGGAATCGATGTCCACGCGAAGAACAACCGTCTTTTCCATGGTGCTGATTGCTGTTGTCTCTATGGCCGTTGGCATGGTGCTCACGTCACGGTTAGACCTGTCGTCAAGTTCGTCGGCTCAATCGGTTAGCCTGCCGCCGACAAACAGTGACCCGATAACAGGAACAATCGACGCTCAGACGTTTCGTCGCATCGCGACCGCCCAAACGCCAATGGTCGTGACCATCAGGACCGAATCACGTCGATTAACACAGGACCTGACGGACTTCTTTGGTGGGGGCGACGACCTATTTCGACGCTTCTTTGGACAACCGGCGCCAGAGCAGGAACGCCCTCGTGAGGAATTCACCCAAGGTGCCGGTACCGGCTTTGTGATCGACGCAACAGGGTTAATCTTAACTAACAATCACGTTGTCGAAGACGCCACGAAAATTGAGGTGGGTTTTTTCAACGATGAAAGTGCCTTCTACGAAGCTCGCGTCGTGGGACGAGACCAGCTAACCGACAGTGCTCTTATCGAACTCGTCGATCAACCAGAACATGATCTCCCAGTCGCTAGATTTGGCGATTCGAGTCAGATACAACCTGGGGACTGGGTCATGGCCATCGGTAACCCGTTCAACCTGGCGCACACGGTCTCTGTCGGCGTAATCAGTGCGATAGGTCGGCCATTTCCTGTGGCTCCTGGTCGGCAACAAGATGTTCTCCAGACTGATGCGGCGATCAATCCTGGCAACTCAGGCGGCCCGTTGCTCAACATTCGCGGCGAAGTAGTTGGCATCAACACCGCGATCGTGAGCGACCGCGCCAGTAATCTTGGTATCGGTTTCGCGGTCCCGATAAATGCAGTCCTCGAATTGCTACCACAACTTCATGGTGGCAAAGTGACCCGTGGGCGGATTGGTGTGAACATCACTGCTGTGCAGCGGGAAGCCGTCGAACTATTCGGGTTACCCAATACACAAGGGGCGGTGGTCGCAAGCGTTGAACCTGACGGGCCGGCAGCACTAGGGGGCCTCGAACCTGGCGACGTGATTGTCGAGTACAACGGGGATCTTGTGACCGATACAAGCGACTTGCAGAGCAAAGTAACCCGCACGGTTCCGGGGACCGAAGTGCCAATCACAGTTATGCGGGAACAGGAGCGAACAACCCTAGAAGTGACCATCGGGGAACTCGACCTGGAAGCCGAAGCCCAGCCACGTTCGGCCAGCAATAACAATGAGGATCAGAGTACTGGGTTCGGAATGACGCTCTCCGACCTCAACGGTGAGTTGTCACGGCGGCTTGGAGTTCCAAGTGATATTACAGGTGCAATCATTAGAGAACTCGAACCTCGAGGCGCCGCAGCACAGGCTGGCATGCGGCAGGGGGATATCATCGTCGAGGTTAACCGAGTCGAGGTCGATAGTGCCCGTAGTGCGGTGCGAGAATTGCAACTCGTCGACTCCGGAGAACCGGCCTTCTTCCTGATTTGGCGAGACGGCACGGAGACCTTCGTTCAAGCGACTAAAGAGTGAATCATCTTCACTAGACCCATGGTGCTCCGCGACCTAATAGTGGAGCGGGCCCGTAAGAACGGCCCGCTCACCTTCGTGGAGTACATGGAGTTGGCGCTGTACCATCCCGAGCTTGGTTACTACACACGCGCGTCCCAACGCTCTGGCCGTGCAGGTGATTTTTTCACCAGCGTCGACGTTGGAACTCTTTTCGGTCAGTTGCTGGCCGTGCAGTTTGAGGAGATGTGGTCGCTCGTCAATCAATCTGATAAAGAAGAACCACTGTTCGACATTGTCGAGGCTGGCGCTGGTAATGGACGCTTATCCCGAGACGTGTTGAGTGCGGCAAGCTTGGTCCCGAGTTTCTACGACTCTATCCGACTCCATCTCGTAGAACGCAGCATCAACGCCCGTTCCGAGCAGCCTGCTGTGCTCGGAACCCATATTGACAAACTCGTTTACAGCAATGACGAGCTACCTCACGCGATCCGCGGTGTCATATTCGCCAACGAGCTCCTCGACGCATTTCCCGTTCATCGGGTCACAATGACCGCAGACGGACTGCGTGAGATCCGCGTGGACGCGGACGGTGATCGCCTAGTCGAACGGCTACAGCCTGTTCAGACGCCAACCTTGTTGAAGTATTTAGACAAGCTTAAGGTCACGTTACCGATTAACTCCTCTGCCGAAATTAATCTACTTGCACTAGATTGGGTCCAGACAGCGGCCAATCAGCTTCATGAAGGCTTTATCGTGCTCATCGACTACGGCCATGATGCGCTGCAGCTCTACGGCTCCGCACAACGTCACGGAACGTTGGCTGCATACCGTCAACACGTCCAAGCACCGAGCAGAGCTTTATGGCTAAATGAACCAGGCGACTGGGATCTTACGTCGCACGTCGACCTCACATCGTTGACTCGTTGCGCCGAACAATGCGGACTTCTGTGTCTCGGCTCACTCGACCAAACCTATTTCCTACTTGGACTCGGCAGTGCGGACATCCTTTCAAGCCAGCCAGATAATAGTCTTGACGAGCTCAAACAACGTCTCGCCGCAAAGACGCTGTTCATGCCAGGTGGACTAGGTAGCACACACAAAGTATTGGTCTTCGCTAATGGCGTTGGTTCGCCAGCACTCCGTGGCTGTTCTTACGGTACGCGGTTGACCTAGATGCGCGGTGGAGGGCAAGCGCCGCGGGCAGGTTATCGCTATAATTTTCTGGACCAAGTTATAGACACGGAACACTGAAGGATGAACCGTCCTCTGGAACGCGAAGTCAAACTCAGGTACTCCAAGCCAGATGAGGCCAGAGAAGCGATACTTAAGACCGGCGCAAGGCTGATGCGCAGACGAAGGCTTCAGCAGGATTCCTTACTAGATACCGACGATGGCACACTGAATCGCCAAAATTCGACATTGCGTGTTCGTGTAGAGTCTGAACAAGCCACCGTAACATTTAAGGGCCCGACGATTTCATCGACGATGAAATTACGCGAAGAACTGGAAACACCTGTTGGTGACGGTCCCACGGTACTCAGAATGCTTGAACGAATCGGTTTCACAATCGCATTTCGCTATGAGAAGTATCGCGAAGAGTTCAGGAGCGGTGATGTCATAGTAGCCATCGATGAAACACCAACTGGGACCTTTGTCGAACTTGAAGGTTCGGCACAGGGCATCGAGGCGCTTACAGTGCAACTGGGTCGGGCGCAGTCTGACTACATAACCGAAACCTATTACGAGCTTTTCATGCAGACAGGAAACGCTGACACGACCGCGAGTCCACACATGATATTCGGAAGTGTAACGTGACAAATATGCTTCCGACTCAGGCCTTAGTGTTGACCGCAGGTCTCGGCAAGCGCCTTCGTCCTCTCAGCAACATCCGTGCCAAACCGGCCATCCCGGTTGCAGGCGAGCCACTCGTGCATCGTCTACTGCGCTGGTTAGTTGGTCAGGGTGTTCGGGATGCAGTGCTGAATCTTCACTACCTCCCAAACACGATTACAGGTGTTATTGGCGATGGAAGCGAACTCGGCCTCCGCATACGTTACACATGGGAACCGCGTTTACTTGGCTCGGCTGGTGGACCGCGCACGATGCTACCGTTACTGGACCCCTGTTCAACGTTTATTGTCAACGGTGACACCCTCACCGACATGTCTCTTGAACGATTGGCCGACGAACATAAGCAGAGCGGCGCTAGGGTCACTCTGGCAGTTACCGACAATCCCGATCCCACCCGGTACGGTGGAGTCACCGTAGACGATAGCGGATGGGTCCGCGAGTTCTTACCACCGGGTCACCAAGCGCCTTCTAAGCATTTTGTTGGTGTGCAACTGGTTGAGCCAAGCGTGTTTGATCAACTAACTTTGGGAGAACCCGCTTCATCAGTGGGCGGACTATATACGGGTCTGATAGCTTCCGAACCTCGTAGCATTCGTGCGCATAGAATCTCTGGGCGTTTCCTCGACATTGGTACACCGGCGGACTATTTGGAAACCTCGCTCGCACTTGCTCCCGAGGGCGGACTTTCAAAAATTACTGGTGCCGGTAGTAGCGTTGATCCCTCGGCCAAGCTAGTTCGGACAGCCATCTGGGACCGAGTCACCGTAGAGGCGAATTGTGAGCTGACTGACTGTATTCTCACCGACGGGGTGGAACTCCCATCGGGCAGTCGGTTTACACAACAGGTCCTCTTGCTGCAACCTGGTTCGGCAGAGCCTCTAGTGACTCCTCTAGTCGCCAAACCAGCTTCACCGCCGGAAGGTGCGACTGGAGCATGACACAGCAACCATCTCAACCCGTCAACGAGCCGTGGCGTAATCGCGTCAAACAGTTCCTTGAACAGAGCCAGCTCGCAGAAGTAGGTGCTCCAACCGTTCCTTTGACTGGTGACGCCTCCAATCGACGCTACTTTCGTGTGATTCCTAGGAGTGGCGAATCGTTTGTCCTAGCCTTGTACGATAAATCGTTTAGGTCTGAAACACTTTCGTTTATCAAGGTGGCCTCACTGTTGGAGCAGATGGAGGTGTCGGTACCCGTGGTCCTTGAACATGCTTCCGATCTCGGAGTATTGGCACTACAGGACCTAGGTGACGTTACGCTGCAGGCCCACCTAGGCACCAGTTCCACCAATGACCATATAGCAGTCTACCAAGAAGCGGTCGATCTCATTACGGTGATACAACGGAAGGGTCTAGCAATGGCCGCACCAGGAGTATTACCTTTCACGGTCAATTTCGATGTCAAGAAGTTCATGTGGGAGCTTAATTACTTCGCTGAACACTTTCTAGAGGGCTATCGTGGTGTGACGCTAAACGACGAGGCGCGCCGGGACATCTCTCAAGAATTCCAAAATTTGTCTGAGGAGCTTGCTAATGAACCTCAGGTCCTCTGCCACCGCGACTACCATAGCCGCAACTTGATGCTGCATAACGAACGCCTATATGTCATCGATTTTCAGGACGCGCGATTGGGTCCGGCCACCTACGACCTTGTCTCGTTGCTACGTGATTCTTACGCCGACCTGAAGGAAGAAACGATTGAAGACTTGATTGATCGCTTCTTAGCCAATACGCACGTTTCCCTACCTGCGGACAAGTTCCGACGGCAGTTCGATGCGATGGCTCTTCAGCGAAACCTCAAGGCCCTCGGCACATTCGGATATCAGACATCCATTCGCCGAAATCCTGTCTACATCCAGTATATCCCTCGCACAATTCACTACCTGCGCCGAACATTTGACCGGAACCCGCGCTTTGATTCCCTTCGTGGTGCACTCGCTCCCTTCCTACAAGAAATCGGGTAAACAGGGATGACCATGGGGAACACGACGAGCACCCGGTCCCATTCGGGGGTTCCATCGACTGGTCGACAGATCTGATGACCGTGCAAGAGATCGGCTACGATTGTACGTGGGCCCTCATGGTAGGCCATAGTCGAGATCTGGAAAACAGACCTTGGCACCGTCTGTCGGGTCCGCACTCATATTGAGTAGTTACTAGGCTGACTTAATAAGCTCGGACTGACCAATTCTATGACCGCCTACATTGAGAAAATCGCGGATTTTGAAGGACAGCAAGTCACTCTTCGTGGTTGGCTACACAAGCGCCGCTCAAGTGGAAAGATTCATTTTTTGACCGTGCGGGATGGCACAGGTTTCATCCAAGCCGTGATGTCGAAATCTGTGGTTGGCGAGGAAGCCTTCCACCGTGCTGATCATCTTGGCCAAGAAACATCACTCGCTGTTAAGGGAACAGTCCGTGCCGACAAGCGAGCCCCGGGTGGTTACGAAATTGATGTGACACATTTTAGTGTCATCGGAGAGTCAACCGGATACCCAATCACCAACAAGGAACATGGCGTGGACTACTTGCTCGACCGACGGCACCTGTGGATCCGGTCGCCGCGGCAGCAGGCGATTCTGAGGATCCGTCATGCCGTCGTAGACGCTGTACGCGACTTCTTCAACAATCGGAACTTCACACTTGCGGATACACCAATTTTCACCCCGGCTGCGTGCGAAGGAACGACTACCCTCTTCCCTGTCCAGTACTTCGACGAGACAACGGCATACCTAGCGCAAAGTGGACAGCTATACAACGAAGCGAACATCATGGCACTGGGTCGAGTCTACTGCTTTGGCCCGACGTTCCGGGCTGAGAAATCCAAGACTCGCCGCCACTTAACGGAATTTTGGATGGTCGAGCCGGAAATGGCATTCGCAACGCTCGATGATGCGATCGAACTTGGCGAGGCCCTTGTGGTGACTATCGTGGCACGGGTGCTGGAGACACGGCGGCAAGAGTTAGAGATGCTCAACCGTAACATCGCTGCCCTTGAACGGGTGCGAGCACCGTTCCCCAGAATTACCTACGATGAGGCCGTGGACCTCCTGAAGCTAAAAGGACAACAGTTCGAGTGGGGTGGTGATTTCGGCGGCACTGATGAGACCGTGCTCGCAGAACAGTTCGACCGGCCGGTCGTCGTACATCGATTCCCATCTGCAATTAAAGCTTTTTATATGAAATCTGATCCAGAACGACCAGAGCTGTCACTTTCAGTGGATTTCCTCGCACCTGAAGGATATGGTGAAATCATTGGTGGCGGAGAACGCTTGGATGACCTTGACGAGCTACTTGCTAGGATTGAGAAACACAATCTCCCGAAAGAATCCTTCGAGTGGTATCTTGACCTACGGCGTTACGGAACCGTGCCGCACTCGGGGTTTGGAATGGGAATCGAGCGTGTCCTGACCTGGATTTGCGGTTTGGAACACTTACGGGAAACGATCCCTTATCCCCGAATGCTTTATCGAATGTATCCGTAGTGGACCAAACTGTACTCACAAAACATCCAGTCGGCCGATTGGGTACCGGTGGATCACGCTCCGCCACTTCTGATTTATGAAAATTGGTTTTGTCTCGCTCGGGTGCCCGAAGAACCTCGTGGATACTGAAGTGATGCTCGGCCTCGCCGAGCAGGCCGGTCATGAAGTGACGAACCGAGCGGACGGGGCTGACGTCATCGTAGTAAATACCTGCGCCTTCATTGATAAGGCGAAGGAGGAATCGATCGAAACCATTCTCGAAATGGCTCGTCACAAGCAGAACGGCACCTGCCGTCGTCTTGTTGTCACCGGTTGTCTGGCAGAGCGCTATAAAGCAGACTTGCGGCAGGAAATGCCGGAAATCGATGTGGTACTCGGCACTGATGGTGTTCCTGACATTGTTAGAGCTCTAAATGAGCAGCCTCAAGGGTCTGGAACCCAAGTGCAATTGTTCCGCAATCATTTAGAAGCAACGAGCTCAGCACCTAGCGTGAAACAGCTGAAATACCTTTACGACGCTGATACACCACGGCGACGAACTACGGCATCCCATCTAGCCTATGTGAAAGTGGCGGAAGGTTGCGACTACTCTTGTGCGTTCTGCATCATTCCGACATTGCGCGGGGGCTATCGAAGCCGCCCTCCCGATTCCATCGTAACTGAGGCTCGTACGATGGCAGAGCGTGGCGTGAAGGAGCTTATCCTAATCTCGCAGGACACAACGATGTACGGGTTGGATCGCAACGACCGCGGAGCACTATCCAGACTGCTACATGCGTTGAATGATATTGATGGCCTGGAGTGGATCCGCTTGTTGTATCTCTATCCGACAACGATTGGTGCCGATACGATTGACGCAATTGCAGATTGCGACAAAGTCTGTAATTACATCGACCTGCCTTTACAACACGCTGCAGACCGGCTGTTGAAACGGATGGGACGACCGGGCACGCGGATGAGCTATGAACTGCTACTTGAATCTATTCGCCACCGGATACCCGAAGTGGCACTGCGCACGACATTCATCGTAGGTTTTCCCGGTGAAACTGACGAGGATTTCCGTGTACTTTGTGATTTTATTGAGAATGTACGCTTCGATCATATCGGCGTTTTTATCTATTCTCACGAAGAAGGCACACGGGCCTTCGCTCTCACCGATGACGTATCCAGTGACACGAAAGCTCGTCGACGGCAGGAATTGATGCTACGCCAGCGGAAAATCGTGGAACGTCGCCAAGCGGAACGCGTCGGGCAAAAGATTCGTGTACTCGTCGAGGGCCGTTCCAAAGAACATCCTCTTGTGGTGCAGGCTCGATGGGCGGGCCAAGCCCCGGAGATTGACTCTGTCACCTACCTTACCGAATGCGATCCTTCTCAGTTTGCCCCGGGTCGACTCGTGGACGCCGAAATTCTTGGCGGTCATGACTACGATCTTTTTGCCCGTCCATTGCCGTAGTAATTCCGTCGTGATAACATCGCTGTTCTCGGTCCTCGGGGATCGAGATGGAGTGGGCGCGTGCCCACTTTTTGTGTTTTAAGTGGCACCGTCAGTTGAATTGTGGGTCTTTCACTCACGGAGAAGCGGCGGCAGATATTCGCCATAGCTGAGCGCGTAGCCAGCGGTCATGGCGTGGAGGTATTCGACGTCCAACTACGAAGAGAATCGATAGGCTGGGTCCTGCGGGTGGTGTTGGACCGCCAGGACTCGGGTGTGGACGACGATAGTATCAGCGTCGATGACTGCCAGAAGGTTAGCCAAGATCTCAACGCCGTGCTCGATGTCGAGGATGCGCTGGATCACGCTTACATCCTTGAGGTGTCATCGCCTGGGCTGGACCGACCATTACGAACACCAGGTGAATATCAGAGGTTCGTTGGTCGGTTGGCGCAGATTGTCGTCTCTGAAGCTATCAATGGACAAACTTTTCTAAAAGGACGCATCCAAGAGGTAACCGACGGCACAGTCCTTTTGGAGAGTAACTCCCGACTACATCGGGTGCCGTTCGAGATTATTAGTCGAGCAAAACTGGAAGTAGAATTTTGATAAGAAACCATCATGAGTAATCCGCTACAACACACTATTGAGGCACTCGCGAAGGAAAAAGGCCTCGAACCAGACGTCATCATTGCGGCAATAGAGGATGCGGTTTTGGCAGCCTCGCGTAAGTACTACAAGTCGAATGAGGATCTTCGTACGAAGTTCAATGCCGAGACTGGTGAGGTTGAGCTATTTGCAGTGCGTCAAATTGTCAATGAGGTGACGGATTCCGAAACTGAAATCTCATTGGAGGAGGCGCAGGAACTCTATGGCGCCGAAGCGGAAGTCGACATGCGGATTGAATTCCCGAAAGCAACTGATGTGCTTGGACGGATCGCAGCCCAGACGGCCAAGCAGGTCATTTTTCAAAAGGTCCGGGAAGCTGAACGAGAAAATATCTACGCGGAGTACTGCGACCGAGTTGGTGAGGTCATCAACGGTCTTGTCAAGCGATTCGAGAGCGGCGACGTCATCGTTGAAATGGGTTGGGTCGAAGCGCTTCTACCCCGGAAAGAACAGTCACGGGTCGAGAACTACACTGCGGGCGATCGTGTCCGGGCTGTGATCAAGGAGGTCAACCGGGTCGCAAAGGGACCACAGATTACACTGTCGCGCACCGATCCAGCCCTTCTCATTAAGCTATTCGATCAAGAAGTACCAGAAATCTATGACGGAACGGTGCAAATCCGAGGTGCCGTGCGCGAAGCCGGTGATCGAGCAAAGGTGGCAGTCTTTTCACGTGAGCGGGACGTAGACCCGGTGGGTGCTTGTGTTGGAATGAAAGGTACTCGCGTTCAGTCGATCATCCGAGAACTTCGGGGCGAGAAGATCGATATCGTTGAATGGTCAGATGACCCAGTCGTACTGGTGACTAATGCCATCAGTCCTGCGCGGGTACAGCGAGTCACGGTCATCGACGAGGCTGAGAAGGTAATGGAGGTTGTCGTCGAGGATAGACAGCTTTCCCTCGCGATTGGAAAAAAGGGTCAAAATGTTCGCTTAGCCGCAAAATTGACTGGTTGGAAAATCGACATTAAGAGTGAAGAAGAAAAACGGCGTGAGGTCGAGGCGCAGTTCGAAGGATTCGACGCTGAGCGCGCCCAAGCCGATATAGCAGCAGCGTTACTCTCCCTTCGGGGTTTCGATGAGGGCATGTGGCAGACACTACAAGATTCATCATTGAATACGGCCGAGCCCCTGATCCACCTGGCAACTCAGGAATTGGAACAGATTCTCGGTATTAGCGATGAGCTTGCAAAGGCCATTCAGAAGGTGGCCCTGGACACTGTGAGCGCACGTCGGCCAGCTGAGGCCCTTGATGCGCTTTTTGGTTCCGGTCCAGACCAGGTAGAGACCCCGGTCGACGGAGGTGAGACTCCGGCGTCGGCTTCATCTGACACCATATCCGAGACGCCGGAGGCCGCCACTAGTGAAGTGGCAGCCGACCAAACCGACATTAAATCAGAGAACGTGGTGGACCCTATTACTGTCGACACATCCACCAGCGAAACAGTGGAGAAACAAGAACCGTCGAAATAGATACGAATACCGACTACAAAGACCGAGACGAGGATACGTTGGCTACCGTTCGAATTTATAAAGTCGCTGAATTGCTGAATACCACAAGCCAAGATGTGGTGGCATTGCTAAAGCGTGATCATGGCATTGACGTAAAGAGCGCTTCTAGCACGATCGAAGAGGTGGTTGCGCGTCAATTCGTTGAGCGCGTCGCGAGTGAGCGTGGTCTGAGCGTGCCAAGTGCGACGTTCACCAGCAAGCCGAAAGTAAGGCGCCGCAAGACCGCCAAGTCGAGTGCTCAAAAAATCGAGCCAAAGAAACCAGCAGCGAAACCATTACCACCACCGCGACTGGTGAAGGCTAAACTCAAGCCGCCAGTAGACGAAGTTGAGGAGCCTAAGGCTGAGGATTCAGAGGCTATCGAGCCGCAACCGACTGCGACCCTCATTACGGCCAAAGCACCTGCACCACTAAGTGAAAAACCAGTGGAGCTGAAGTCTCCGAGGACATCGCGCGTCGTTCCGCCAACACTCAGATTACGAGTCGAGGATGAGGGCACCCCGTCCGCGCCGAAAGTCGCCGCGCCAGAGAAACCCAAGAAGCGCCCGGCAACCCCGACGCCGCCGGCACAGCCGATTACGCGTCCGGTGAGTCCAAAAGGCTCGCCTCGTGTAACTGTGGCACCATCTCGCGCGCCGATCGGTGGACCGAGACCACTTCCCGCGAAGCCGGCACGGCCAGCGGCGCTACCTCAACGACCCGGTGGATTGCCACCACGCCGTGGACGGCGCCCACCATTTCGGCCCGGTGGGCGTTCTGGCAAACGCAAGCATCCACGCGCGGCTACGGCAGTCGTAGAAACACCGCTGCCCGACATCACTCATACGATTACCCTCGCTGAGGGCATGACGGTCAAGGACCTAGCCGACAAGCTCGACACGCGTGCCAAGGATGTGCTGAAGAAGCTAATTGAGAAGCGCATCATGATGACGATTAACACAACACTCGACACGGACACCGCAACGATGATCGCGCGTGAGTTTGGTGCAGACGTCGAGATGCGGACCTTCGAAGAAGAAATGCTCCACGTAGAACAGGAAGACGCGCAGCCAGAGGACCTTTTCCCTCGAGCGCCAGTGGTCACTGTAATGGGGCACGTCGATCATGGAAAGACAACGCTGCTCGACGGTATCCGAGAAACACGAGTCGCTGAGCGGGAGGCTGGCGGTATCACACAGCACATTGGTGCCTATACCGTGGACGTGAAAGATAAGCGCATCGTATTCCTCGACACACCAGGTCACGCCGCCTTTACGCTGATGCGCGCGCGGGGAGCGAAGGTCACTGATGTGGTCGTTCTCGTTGTGGCAGCCGATGACGGCGTCATGCCTCAGACGAAAGAAGCGATCGATCACGCGCGAGCCGCTAACGCACCGATCATCGTGGCGGTCAACAAGATTGATAAATCTGACGCTAATCCCGATCGGGTTAAAACCGAACTTTCGGATCTTGATCTCACGCCTGAGGCCTGGGGTGGCAAGACTGTAACGGTCGACGTCTCTGCAAAGAAGCGGGAAAATATCGACCTTCTTCTTGAGATGATATTACTCGTTGCCGACCTCGGGGAGCTAAAAGCCAATCCGAAGCGGAATGCAGCTGGAACTGTGCTTGAAGCAAAACTCGATCGCGGGCGTGGACCAGTTGCGACGATTCTCGTGCAAGATGGCACACTACGCGTTGGCGACACATTCATCGCTGGCACCGTTGTAGGTAAGGTGCGCGCACTTATTAACGACCAAGGACAGAAAGTCGAATCCGCAACACCCTCGACACCAGTGGAGGTGCTTGGCCTAGGGGGACTCCCCCTGCCTGGCGATGCATTCCAAGCGCTTCCCGATGCTAGCAAAGCAAGACAAATCGCTAACTTACGCCAAACTCAAGCGAAGGAGCGAGAGCTCGGTTCAAAGAGTCCTCGACTCACATTGGAATCACTTCAGGAACAGGTCGCCGAGGGTAATGTCAAAGAGCTATCCATTATTATCAAGGCGGACGTTCAAGGTTCAGCCGAAGTGCTAGCTGACACACTCGCAAAGTTAAGCGATGAGCAAGTTAAGATCCGGATCATCCATTCGGGGGTTGGCGCAATCAACGAATCTGACGCTCTACTAGCGTCAGCTTCCAATGCCATAGTGATAGGCTTCAACGTGCGTCCGGATCGTAATGCTAACGAGGTGGCAGAGCGCGACGGACTCGACATGAGAATGCATTCGGTTATCTACCATGTTACGGACGAAATCAAGAAGGCAATGGCAGGCCTACTCGAACCAACGAAGAAGGAAATGAGACTCGGCACTGCTGAAGTTCGAGAAACATTTAAGGTGCCTAAGTTCGGTTTCGTCGCTGGCTGCATGGTCACTGAAGGGCTAATTGCTCGAACGGGTGACGCGCACGCACGCTTATTACGTGACAACATTGTCGTGCACGAAGGTCGTATTGGTTCACTCCGCCGCTTCAAGGACGACGTAAATGAAGTGAAGACCGGTTTGGAGTGCGGTATCGCATTTGAACGCTTCAAGGATGTCAAGGTGGGTGATGTAATCGAAGCGTTCACAGTGGAAGAAGTGGCCGCAACCGTCTGAGGCGCGCTCGCCCAGTGCCCAGAACACCCAGGAGTCAAAACCACTCCGCCGGATTATGTCTATCGTTGCCTTGTTATCAGTGGAGCTTCATATCCCCGATGCCAACTCTCTCAAAACTAAGCGCATGGTATTGCGACGCGTGAAGGACCGGCTTAAGAAATTCAACGTCTCAGTCGCTGAAACCGACCATCAGGATCTCTGGCAACGGGCAGCGCTCGCGATTGTAGCGGTCAGCACGACGCCAACAGCTGTACGTGAGGCTCTCGCCTCGGTTGAAAATGAAATTGAACGCGCTGCGCCCATGATGGTCACCCGTACTCATGTTGATTTCTTGACTTGAGACCGGATTCAATTATGGCCCAAGGCTCGCGTCCCGAACGTGTTGCGGACCTAGTGCGAGCAGAACTCGGTGAACTCCTCGCACGTCGAGTGAATGATCCCGGCGTCGGCTTCGTTACCCTGACGCGCGTCCAGGTGACGCCCGATCTGCAGCATGCACGCGTGTACTTCACGACTCTCGGTGACGACGATCAGCGCGAGCAATCAAGACGTGCGCTGGAGCGTGCCACCCCGTTTCTCAGGCGCCAGATCGGCCAAAGACTGACTCTAAAGCGGACACCTAGGCTTACATTTCACTTCGATGAGTCAATTGGCCATCAGGAACGTGTGGAGCAATTACTGGAAGAATTACAAATATCACCGAGTACTCACACAGGTGAAAATGACGATGAAGACCAAGAACACGACGAGTAAGGCTACGAATCACACTGTTCAGGACGTCTGCGATGCCATTAGGTCTCACCACAACTTTGTCGTGGTCTCGCATGCCAGGCCAGACGGCGATGCGATCGGTTCACAGGTGGCGATGGGACTCGCTTTGAAGGCGCTTGATAAACAAGTTCGCCTCATTAGCGCAGGCCCGGTGCCGGATATCTACAGTGAACTTTCCGGTGTTGACGAGATCGAGGTCGCGTCGGCAGCGACAGGCAGGTGGGACGTAGCCATCGTCATGGAGTGTCCAGAATTATCCCGCACAGAACTGACAGGCTTAAATGACGGGTTCGTCCTGAGCATTGACCATCACCCTGGAAATACCTTTTTTGGTAACGTCAACTATTTTGATGAGTCAGCTGCTGCGTGTGGCGAACTAGTCTTTTCAGTTCTCCAGGGCCTCCAAGTCCCGATCACAGCAGACATCGCAACGCATCTCTACATCGCAATTCTCACTGATACCGGTTCGTTTCACCACGGCCCGATCTCGACACGAACATTCGAAATTTGCAGATGTCTTACGAGCGCAGGAGCAGACCCAAGGGCATTGGCGAACCAAGTGTTCGACCAATACAGGGTCGGCCGTCTAGAAGTAATCGCCACAATGTTGAACGAGATGCAGTTAGAAGACCAAGAACGAGTAGCAGTGCTCAACATCGACGAAAGGCTCCTCACGCAAAGCAACGCCACCCCAAATGACCTTGACGGCCTCGTTAATCTCCCGCTAACAACACGCACAGTCCAAGCCGTCATTCTTTTCAAGTCCGCACCAGGTCAACCACTGCGTGTCAGCCTACGTTCAAAGGGAGACGTAAACGTCGGGCTCGTTGCCGCGGCATTTGGGGGTGGCGGGCATGCGAACGCCTCAGGGTTCACACTAGAAAGCACTGCCGAAAATAAGCGGCAGGCCGTGATTGATCAGGTTATGGAAGCGGTGAGGACAGCCCTCGGACCTGCCGTTGGTGGAACTCCTGAGAAGGAGAAGCCGTTAATCAGGTCAAGATAATGGACGGCGTGTTGGTCATTGATAAGCCCGAAGGACCCACGTCACACGACATTGTGGCTCAAGTCCGGCGAGTTCTCCGAGTCAAGCGGGTCGGCCACACCGGCACCTTGGACCCGATGGCGACGGGTGTGTTGCCACTAGTGATTGGCCGCGCGACTCGTCTAACTCAGTTTTTTTCAAGAGACTCAAAAACTTATAACGCTACCATTCGACTGGGTTTCTCGACAGACACCTATGACGCACTCGGAATACCGGCAGGGTCAAATGGGGATCCCTCGCTAGACTTGTCCCATGAGTTGGGAGACCAAGTAATCGAGTCAGTTCTGAATAATTTTCGAGGCACATTTGATCAGTGTCCACCCCCTTTCTCTGCGAAGAAGATCGGCGGCATACGTGCCTATACGATCGCTAGGCGCGGTGGGCCTGTAGTGACGGTGCCGGTACAGGTAACTGTAGACCAACTCAGACTACTCAAGGCCGAGAATAGTCGACTGCAAGTCGAGATAACCTGCTCATCAGGATTTTACGTACGGTCCCTAGCGCACGACATCGGACAGATGCTTGGCTGCGGTGCTCATCTTCAAGCGTTGCGACGAACGCGAAGCGGAGAATTTGATCTCGCACATGCTATACCGCTTGAACGCGCCGTACAGGGTAGCAGTGAGGTGAAGAACATGGTTAATCCCGCCCCTTCTCCTATCGTCGACCGCATTCTGCCATTATCCGGACTCCTGAGAGCCTTACCATCTGCGATCCTCACGAGTCGAGGAAGGCGCTGTGCCTCCAACGGTCAGCCTATTAACCAAGACGAGTTGACGCACATTGATGAAGTTACCGGGATAGCAACCAGTAGAGTTCGACTGTTCGACGAATCAGGGCAACTCGTCGCGATTGCAGAAAAGATGGAGGGTGCTTTGCATCCCCGGGTTGTTCTGGTCTAACATTGTAGGTTCCTAGATGAAGGAAAGTAGCGAACAGGGGCGGCGGTCTGGAGTTGGCGTACGAACCCGCAGGGTTCACTCTGGACTGTACGCGGAGGTAATAACGTGACTCTGCAGCGGGAGCAAAAAACTGATGTGATCGGTTCCTACCAGACCCACGACAAAGACACTGGGTCCGCAGAGGTTCAGGTTGCCCTCCTCAGTGGTCGGATTAGTTATTTAACCGAACACTTCAAGATGCATGCGAAAGATCATCATTCGCGACGGGGCCTACTTAAACTTGTCGGACAACGTCGACGCTTACTGGATTACTTAAAACACAAGAATGCCAAGCGGTATTCAGACTTGATCCAACGGTTGGGCATCCGTAAGTAGGCTCAAGACCGACAGTTGGACGTCCCTATCCGACCACATATCTGTGACGGCGGCGCGGGTCGCCGACTGCACTATCCGAGGCGACGAAATCTATGTACAGGCGTGAGTTAACGATCGGCGGCAAGACACTTTCAATCGAAACAGGAAAACTAGCTAAGCAGGCAGATGGTTCCGCCATCGTGCGCTACGGTGACACCGTTGTTATCGTTACCGCCTGTTGCGCGAGTACAGAACGTGAAGGGATCGATTTTCTTCCGCTGACGGTAGATTATCGAGAGTACGCCTACGCTTCTGGGCGAATCCCAGGTGGATTCTTCAAGCGAGAAGCCAGGCCGTCAGAGAAAGAAGTGCTGACCAGCCGAGTCATTGACCGTCCCCTTCGGCCGTTGTTTCCTGCGGGTTGGAGACGGGAGACCCAGGTCATCGCATTCGTCTTGTCATCCGACGGTGAAAATGATTCTGACGTGTTAGCTCTGACCGGTGCTTCAGCAGCATTGTCATTTTCCCGCATCCCCTTTGAAAACACGATCGCGTCAGTGCGCGTTGGTCTAGTGAATAACGAATTTGTCATCAATCCAAACTATGATCAGCGTGCGAAGAGCAAACTCGATCTCGTGGTGGCTGGTAGTGACAAGGCCCTCGTGATGGTAGAAGCTGGAGCTTTGGAGGTTTCGGAGGACGAAATTGTCCAAGCTCTAGAAGCGGGACATAACGCCATCAGACAAATCGTAGAGCAGATTGACGCAATGGCCAGCGAGATCGGTAAACCCAAACTAGCAGCTTCACCTGCACCATTGGTGCCGGAGTTACAGCAGGAGATCGAGAGTCAGGTGCTTAGCCCTCTCACCGAAGCAATGCGGGTAAAGGACAAGATCGAGAACTACGAGCAGGTGGACCGCGTACTAAACGACCTTTTGGAATCGATACCAGAGGACGACGCAAACAAACGTGCTGACGCCAAACGGATTTTTGAGCTACTGAATGAACAGGTGCTACGTGCCGAAATTCTTGAACGGAATAAGCGTCTCGATGGCCGAACCTTCGATGAGATTCGGACGATTTGGACCGAGGTCGGCACACTACCTCGGACACACGGCTCCGCCGTCTTTACGCGAGGTGAAACACAGGCCCTGGTGACGACGACGCTCGGCACAGCTGATGACCAGCAAAAGATCGAATCGCTAGCCGGTGAGTCCTATCGGCGCTTCATGTTGCACTATAACTTTCCACCGTTTTCGGTCGGCGAGGTTAAGTTTCTGCGTGGCCCAGGCCGGCGGGAAATCGGACATGGGGCCCTCGCTGAACGCGCGTTGGCACCGATGATCCCGGACGAGGATAAGTTTCCATACACTATCCGTGTGGTCTCAGACATTCTGGAGTCGAACGGTTCATCGTCGATGGCTACCGTCTGTGGAGGCTCACTCAGTCTTATGGATGCTGGTGTTCCACTGCGTTCACCGGTAGCGGGCGTAGCAATGGGTCTCATCATGGATGAGGAGAGCGGCCGTTACGCAATTTTGAGTGACATAGCTGGAGCAGAGGATCACTACGGTGACATGGATTTCAAGGTCACGGGCACGACCGATGGGATTACCGCGCTCCAGATGGACATTAAGGTCACTGGCATTACGACAGAAATCATGCGCGAGGCACTCGAACAAGCCCGAACTGGGCGACTTCACATTCTCAATAAGATGGCAGAAACACTCAGTGTTTCACGGGAAGACACCTCTACGTTTGCCCCGCGGATCGTTACAATCAAGATCCCCACTGATAAAATCCGAGATGTCATTGGACCCGGTGGAAAGATGATCCGCAGCATCATCGAGCGCACTGGTGTCAAGATCGATGTCGAAGATGATGGACAGATTAACGTGGCGTCGAGCGACGAGACAGCGGCACAGAAAGCAATCGATATCATTCAGGAACTTACGGCGAGCCCTGAACTTAACAAGATTTATGTAGGTAAAGTCCAACGAATCACTGATTTTGGAGCGTTTGTAGAAATAATGCCAAACATTGACGGGCTACTCCACATATCAGAGATCGCGCTCCATCGAGTGAAAGATGTGCGTGATGAACTGAAAGACGGTGAACAGGTGAGGGTTAAAGTGATCAACATTGATCCCTCAGGCAAAGTTAGACTTAGCCGAAAAGTACTTTTACAAGAAGGCAGCGATGGCGACGCTGGGGGGTCGTCGAAGCCACAGTCAGTGAAAAAGGCCTGACGATCCGTCTCCCCTCTCCATCCTAGAAGACCATTTCAGCGTTGCCCTTCTTGCAAGAAGCTCCCCTAGGCTTGGGTTAGAGTTCCTGCTGCTGCTATCCGCTCATGAACAGGCGGATGGGCGTAACACAAGAATGCTAACCAGCGGGATGGCCGTTCAGCGAGGTGTTCTTCACCAATGCGTCGAATCACCGAAACAAAGGCTTCTGGACTCTTGGTCACTTCGAGTGCGAACCGGTCGGCCCGTCGTTCCTGTTGTCGAGACACAAAGTTGGCAAATGGCACCATCGCAAGTGCAACTGTGCCTCCAGTGAGAATCACGAGTGGGAGCCCAGCCGGATCACTTGGGCCAAGTAGACCGAGTGATGGTCCAAGCACAACCAGCGCTCGTGATGACGCGTAGCAGCCGACCATAATCATTACAAGGTCCATCAATAGCCCTTTCCATATATCCGCATGCAAATGATGTGCAAGCTCGTGTGCGAGCACAATCTCAATTTCACCGTCGGAATAGTCTCTGACCAGTGTTTCGGACAGAAGAATACGTCGGCTCTGCCCTGCTCCAACGAGCGCCGCATTGGAACGCTGTGACCCGTTTCCCATGCGATACTGGTAAACCTTAATCTCGGCTGCGCCAGCGCGGGCTGCCAAACGCTCAAGACGCAAACCCAATTGCGGCCTAACTACCGGCGTAACAGTCGTAAACCAAGGCAACACAAGTGGGCCGACTTTCACCAAGAGCATCACGACTAATCCAAAGCCAGCACCAACGATGATCCACCAACCGGACGGCCAAGCCCAAATGGCCGCATACATCACTACCGCTCCAGCTGGGCCAAAACTAAGCAGCACGGCTGTACCCTTTAAATACTCTTGCACTGCGCCACCCGACGATGCCATTGCAGGACGGTACCGCCACTCTAGCCTTCCAAGATAGACTCGGAAAGGCAAAGTTATTACTTCGTGGCACAAGGCGATACACAGGGCAAAGAGCCCAACACCGGAAAGCCAAGCTATGTCAATTGGTGTAGCTGGCACTACAAAATCACGAAGAGCCTTCGATGCTCCTGTCAGAAGCATCAACGTAAACAGCAGGCCTGTTAACCCAACTACCGACGACAGCGCCCTACGCCTGAGCCTATGATAGCGGGTGGCCTTGTCTTCATTCACGGCTTCTTGAACATGCGGGAGCAGCAGGGCCGGTGCAAGAATGCCTTACCGGCCGTAAACCGAACCACCGAGCACACCAGGAATTCGACTGAGCTTCGCCTGAACCAAAGCGAAGGACCACTAACTCAGTTAAACTGGACGGAAATCAACTTGGATACTCCGGGTTCTTCCATCGTAATACCGTACAGTCGATCCGCATGCTCCATCGTCTTTCTGTTGTGAGTGATGAGCACGAACTGAGTCTCGTCAACCATCTCACGCAACATCTCAATAAACCGACCAATGTTGACATCATCAAGCGGCGCATCGATCTCATCCAGTAGACAAAACGGACTTGGCCGGTACTTAAAAATTGCAAACATAAATGCCATCGCCGAAAGAGCCTTCTCGCCACCAGAAAGTAACTGCACACTTTGAAGCCGCTTACCGGGTGGCTGTGCGATGATTTCGATACCACTCTCTAGTAAATCAGCCTCGTCGAGAAGGACCAAACCTGCCTTGCCACCACCGAATAGTGTGGAGAACGTCTTCTGATAGTGCATGTTGATCGCGTCAAATGCAGCACGGAAACGTTCTCTCGTCGTCTTATTGATACGTCGGATTGCTTCTGCCGTCGCGGCAATCGAATCGACCAAGTCCTTGCGTTGCGTAGTCAGAAAGTCGTGGCGGGTATCCAGTTCGTCAAACTGCTCGATCGCCATCATATTGACGGCGCCCAACTGTTCGATTTTTCCCTTTAGCCCGGCGATCACGTCCTCTGTCGTGACAGGAACACTAGTGTCAGTCGTTTCTGCACTGTCACTGCCGACTTCATGCCCGTAATCGTCTTCACTAACCTCAGCGACCGCACCGGCAGGAGGCAACTGTGCAAAGCCGTCGTCAGGCATAACCTCACCATCAGCTTCAAGCTGCTCAACCTCGTTAATGACTGAATCTAGATCGACCTGCAATGTCTCCAAACACGAAGTCGCCAGATGCGAGAGCTCTGCCTGAGCAGTCGCCTGTGATACCTCAAATTTACTTAAGCGATCCCGAACCTCCTCGAGCGTCTCGCGTGCCGATCGAATGGTCACATCTTCTGTCTCAACATGGCCTCTCAACTCGACTAGAAGGTCGTCGGCTGTTCGCACCTGCCCCCTGATGCTCTCCAGCTCCCGAACTCCATCATCGAGAGAGCGCTCTGATTCAATGATCTTCGCTTGCAATAACTGTTTCCGACTGTTTGCGCGGGACAGGTCGTCTCGACTACTCAGAACGCGTGACTCTAATTCCGTAGTCTCCTCCTGAAGACGGTTCACTGCAGCCTTTTCGGCCAAAGCTCTCTCGACGAAGCGTGCATGGGAGGCCTTGCTGTCAGCAAAGCTTTGGCCCACTGTGTCAAACGACGTGCGCGCCTTAGATAGCTTCTCCTGGGCCACTGTGAGCACTTCCTCCGCCTTTTGCTTCTCGTCATCGAGCTTGAAAAGTGACTCCCGCGCCTGCCGTTGACAGCTCTCCGCAGAAGCCTGCTCTTCCTCAGCACGCCGACACTCAGCATCAAGCAACTCACTCTTACGCGTGACCCGTTCTGATTCCTCGCCCAATGTGGCTAACCGGAGACTAAGTTCCAGGGCCGTCTTTTCATGGACTTGTCGTTCCTCATCGAGCTTTGCCAAAACTTCGACCGCTGCCGAGACACGTCGCTTAAGCTCGTCCAATCGCCGCCCTATCGTCTCGACACTCGTTTGTTTCTCTACGATCGTATGACGCAAAACCTTAATCTCACGCCTTGTCGCAAGAAGACCCTTGGCCGAGGACTTGGCACCACTAGACACCAAATGAACTCCACGGACGACCTCGCCGGATAGTGTCGCAATCGATCCAGTAACGACCGTGGCCGCTTCCACAGCCTGCTCCAATGAATCAGCGAAGTAAGCACGACCGAGCACTGAACGAATAGCAGGCGCGCATGGTCCACTGACGCGAACAACCGACATCAAGGGTAATAGTCCAGAGGGAAGTGACTCGGGAGAACTGGCAACGTGAGCCTTGGCCCCGCTATTGTCGTCGGTCGCAATCACGAGGAATCCACATCGTCCAGCATCCTTTTCACGAACAAACTTGAGTCCAGCAACGGCGTGCTCACTACGAGCCACCACGACGTACTGAAGCAACTCACCAAGACAGGCTTCGACAGCAAGTTCGTACTTGTCGTCAACCTCAAGATAATCTGCCACGGAACCCATGTGGCTAATCTCACCGTTCGACTCAGTTAAAATCAGCCGCGCAGCATCGGCATACCCTACCCTAGCAGCCTCAACCTCCTCTAACGACTTCAGCGTCGCGGTTAGAGCGGCCAGTTCGTGTTCATCCGATCGTAGCTCCTCAGTGACTGTTTGCAGTTCACGCTGAATGCCGTCCAGCTCTCCACTTCCTTCAGCGTGAGCAACCTCGACCCGATCCACCGCCTGCTGCGCCTCAACATGACCATCCGACGCCAGCTGGCTATTGACCGTCAAATTGTCCCGTTCGGACGCCAAGTCAACCTTCTCTAAATCAAGTTTGCCAAGATCTTCCACCACCCGTTCGCGCGCCCCGACCGCTTGCTCGACTTCATGGCGCAGGGCGGTAGCTGCATCAGCTAATGAAAACAATTCGTCCCGGGAAGATTCGACATTAGCTTCACTATTTTGAATTTCGAGACGGGCGGCGGTGTACGCTTTCTCGTCCGCAACTATTGTCTGTTCAGCTTCATGGCACGCTGTCTCAGCCCTGGTCACATCAACTCGCTGTCTCTCGAGCTTTTCACTAGCTGGGGCACGTTGAGCCTCGAGCTTCATCAACCTCTCACGAAGCTCTTCAGAGGAGACGTTCAATTCGTCGACCTGCTGCCGACAAAATTCCAACTGCTGTTGACACCGATCGATTTCCAATTCTCGGGTGTGAGCCGTGTCTCGCGTCGATGTCGCCTGAATCTCACTTTCGGTCAATTCGATCCGTTGCCGTTCTTGCCGACTCTCAAGTTCGGCCAGGTGAGCCGAAGCGGCCTGCTCATCAGTACGTACGTCGGCTAAGTTAGCATCAGCAGTTGCGACGGTCAGGGCGAGCGCTCGGTGCCGACGAGTGAATAGCACCTTCTCCCATCGACGTAACTCCTCCCGTAGCCGCCGGTACCGTCGTGCTTTCGCTGCTTGACGCTTGAGTGCATTTCGTTGCTTGTCAACCTCGTGGACGATGTCGTCCACACGAGCGAGGTTTTGCTTCGCAGCTTCAACTTTTAACTCAGCAGCATGACGACGGCTTTTATACTTCGTGACGCCGGCAGCCTCTTCAATTAACTGGCGTCGGTCGATCGGACGCGCGCTCAAAATCTGGCCAATTTTCCCCTGCTCGATGACGGCATAAGCCTTCACCCCAACACCAGAATCCATCAATAGGTCCTGCACGTCTCGCAGGCGACAAATCTTGCCATCAATCAAGTATTCACTTTCACCCGAACGATATAGCCGACGGGAGACCTCCACATCACGTGCCACGCTGGACACAGAAGCCCCTAAGTCGGCTTCGGAGCCAGACACTGACTCACCCTCATCAAGAAAAATATTCGTGACGTTGCCGTGGCCATTGCTCTTCCGATTCACATCGGATTTGTCATGCCCGTTCTTCCCACCACCTTGGCTGTGCCCATTAGACCGTCCAACGCTAGCTGCGGTGACACCTCGAAGGAGAAGCTTGACTTCAGCAGCACCAATCGGCTTCCGACCATCGCTACCACTAAAGATGACGTCTTGCATCCGATCACCACGGAGACTTTTTGCGCTCTGCTCACCCAACACCCAAGTGATGGCATCAACAACATTGCTCTTACCACACCCGTTGGGGCCGACGATCGCAGTCATCCCATCGTCAAACTTCAATTTGGAACGATCGGGAAAGCTCTTGAAGCCAGAAATCTCAAGGTTTTGCAAATACATCAAGAATCCTTCAATGGCTACGGACTGGGGCCAGAACAGAAACGTACGAAACACCAGCTGCGTTATTAACGGTCATTTCACCTTGCCAATCGAGCGGCTGGGGACGCTCGATACGTTGTCCCGAAAGCTACCTCGGCGGCCGAAACGAAGGCAGGTGCCACCAGGGAAAATACACGTCGGTTAGCGCCCCCTAAGGAAACGCCACCCGATTCCACGGGTTACTAGACGCCCGTCCCCCGCCCACTCATACCCTACGGCAGAGAGCCTCGATGCTGCACGGGCACGACGGGAGTGTACCAAGGGGCTAGGCCTTGGGGCAAGCTGAATTTTCGCCACTAAATATAGTATCTGGAGCCAGGACGCCAGCCCACGGAAGGACCGTGGCATCGCCCGGCCACTAATGGATGGACTGGCCTGCCACAGACAGTTGCGTCAGTGCCTCTGCATCAGCAAACAGGCTCATTGCGAACGTCGCCTGCGGATCAATCTCGACTAAATGCCGCCTCGCATCACCAACGCCAAAGAGGTCTAAGTCGATGTAATACCTGATCATGGCCCTCACAAATGCCTCGTCCTCAACCAGTTCCTCGTCATCAATCGCTATCCGTCTCTGGGTCACAAAATCCATGAAATCAGACAGCATTTCGTCTGTAACCTCAAAATCTCTGTCAACGTTGATGCGGTCCTGACCTTGTTCAGTGATTCGCGTATCCCCAGCCGCCGAATACCTCTGAGCGTAGTCAGAAAACGCCTGTCGCGTGAACAAGCGGCGACCCAAAGGGGTGGGGTCGAACCCTTCAAGGGGCCCGGCCATAAATCGATCTGGTTCGATACCACCACCACTGAAAACATGTCGACCTGAATCGGTGTACTTTAGGTCAGTGATTGAATGGTCGCGCTCCCTTTCCTGGTCCTGCAAGGAATAGTTCAGATACTCGTCGAATGTGCCATCCCAAGGTCGTTGGATCAACCGACCACTTGGGGTGTAGTAACGAGCTGTTGTAAGAGCCAATCCAGCACCTTGGCTTACCTGGTAGATCGACTGCACGAGCGCTTTCCCGAAAGTGGTCTCCCCGACAATGAGACCTCGATCATGATCCTGAATGGCCCCCGCAACGATCTCCGAAGCACTGGCACTGTTACGATTCACTAGAACGATCAGAGTGAGAACGGCAAAATCACTGTCCTCTCTAGCATAATAATCTTGATCTGCGTTCTGTACTCGCCCCCTCGTGTAGACGATCATGTCACCGCGTGGAAGAAATCGGTTCGCAACACGAATAGCTTGATCGAGTGGCCCACCGGGATTGTCACGGAGATCTAGAAGTAGTTGCTGCATCCCCTGTGTAGCCAATTCCTCAAGGGCCACACCTAAATCACGATCGGTGGTCTCGGAAAAGTCTCGTAGACGGATATAACCTGTCGACTCACTAACCATGAATGCACCAAGAATCGTTTGGATATTGATCTCGTCGCGCATCACTTCAAGAGGTATCAGGACGTCGTAGCCAAGACGGCGAATGGCGATATTAACCACTGAACCCTTAGGGCCTCGGAGGCTTCTTACCGCCTGGTCACTGGTCCAGCCTTTCGCGGACTCACCTTCAATCTCGGCGATCACATCGCCGCGCCTGATGCCCTTCATATAGGCTGGCGACCCCTCGAACAACGCGATAACTTTAATATCACCGTTTATTACTTGAATCGTAATGCCAAGACCATAATAGCGCCCCTCTTGACGCTCTCGCATCTGTGAATAGGTACGCGGGTCCATGAAGCTCGAGTGCGGATCGAGTGTTTGCAGCATCCCATTGATCGCACTGTAAATCAGTCGATCAGTGTCGACCTCGTCAACGTAGTTAGTTTCGATTACCGCAAGGGCATTGGAGAAGGCCTTATACTGCTCCGCCACTTGATCCTGCGTCGCCAACACCCGGCCGCCAAACAGACCGCCAGCAAGCGCAGAAACAACTACGACCATCACTAGCACCGGAAGCGACCGTATAATCCGCATGCTTGGGATCGTACTAAAATAAGCTCATATCTCGCAATGAGTTCCGAACATGGCCGTGTCGAGCCTAGCTTGACCGGATCTGAGCACGTTCCTATAATGCGAGTGGTATGTTTTTACGCGCTGACAGTTCAATCACGAACTGATTGCCGCGCTGCGCATCGTCCCGGGGACGTGGATTGTCCGACCGAAGCGACCCAAAATGAAGGGTTTAAGGAGCGCTAGAACATGTTTGGCTCAATTGGAATGCCCGAACTCATTATCATCTTCGTTATCGCCTTGATCATCTTCGGTCCACGAAAATTGCCGGAACTGGGTCGATCGCTGGGCAAAAGTATCGGTGAGTTCAAGCGCGCATCAAACGACCTGCGTAATACACTGGAAGAGGAAATTCGGGTCGAGGATACCCGCGCACCAGAGCCAAAGAAATCAGAAACGCCGATTCCAGCTCCCGAGGAAGCGCAAGCTTCCTCAGCCGCCGCGCCCGAGCCAGCATCCGTACCGGCCGACACGAACGCGGCTTCAGAACAGAGCCCGTCAAAATCGGGCGTCTGATTGTCCCTGACGGAACTCGATGTCGTCGGAGTCAGAAAAAGACCCGCATCCCGCACCCGTCCAACCGCAATCGCTTGAGGGCCCTCAGCTCGCTGACGACGAGGGAAGCTCGGCTGGCGGTCGGATGTCATTTCTAGAGCATCTAGACGAGCTTCGGAAGCGGCTCGTCTATGCGGTCTACGGCATTCTCGGCGGCTTCGTTGTTGCGTTTGCATTTATCAAGTTCATCTTTGAATTCATCATGGTGCCGCTTCAGGAGGCACTGCCGCCTGGCGGGAAACTCATATACACAGAGCCTGGAGAAGCTTTCTTTCTCTGGATGAAGATGGCGGCGCTCGCCGGTCTCCTACTGGCAATGCCGATCCTCGTGTCCCAGATCTGGCTATTCATTGCACCCGGCCTCTACCCGCGTGAAAAGAAGTGGGCGATCCCGTTTGTTGTATTCACTTCGATCTTCTTCCTCGGAGGCGCGCTGTTCTCGCACTTTGTAGTGTTCCGATTAGCCTGGAGCTTCTTCGCAGGATTCTCGACCGACTACATGGACTTCATGCCAAAAATCGCTCCGGTGTTTTCTCTCTACGTCAAGATGATGCTGGCAATGGGGATCGTGTTCCAACTACCAACGCTCGTGTTCTTCCTCGCGAAGCTTGGACTCGTTACGCCAAAGTTTCTAATCAAGAATACAAAGTATGCAATCCTGATTATCTTCATCATTGCAGCTGTTCTGACACCGTCCGCCGATCCAGTGACGCAAACTGCTATGGCCGCGCCAATGATGGTCCTATATGGGATCAGCATCGGCATCGCGTGGGTCTTCCAGAAGGGCCAGCCCGACGACGATTAATACGGAAGTCTCGTTGAGTGGAAGTCAGTAGGACTTGGCAAAGTATGCCTGTTCTCGTGCCGGAGCTTCGCAGCGAACACAGGTTACGGAGGCTTCCAAACCACTCATGGGTAGGTTCCGAATGGTCGCCTGAGTTTCAGCCTTGATGGCGGCCTCGCAGATCGTTTCCCCACACCACGGCGAAATAACGAATCCCGGCCGGCCCGCCATAATCTTCTTAAATTCCTCATACGACGTCGTCCTGACCGTATATTCCTCACGGAACCGACACGCACGGTCGAACAACTCCTGCTGAATCTCGCTGAGAAGCGTCTGAACCCCGGAGACAACCTCTTTACGAGCAAAAGCCACCTTATTACGGTTATCACGGCGAACCGACAGGACCTGTGATTTTTCTATATCCTTCGGTCCGACTTCGAGGCGCACTGGCACCCCTTTAAGTTCCCATTCGGCGAACTTCCACCCCGGCGTATACGAGTCACGAGCATCCAAAGTTACCCGAACGCCTGCCGCATTGAGTTCGTCGCGAACCGATTCAGCGTAAGGCAAGATGGTTTCCTGCCAGTTACCACGCAAGATCGGCACGATGACAACTTGATAAGGTGCGATTCTAGGCGGCAAAATCAACCCAGAATCGTCGCCGTGCATCATGATCACGCCACCAACGAGACGCGTTGACATTCCCCACGAGGTCTGCCACACGTGCTGCACTGACTTGTCCCGCGCCTGAAATGTAATATCGAACACTTTGGCAAAGTTTTGGCCCAAATGATGGGAGGTGCCTGCCTGGAGAGCACGTGCGTCACCCATAAGTGCCTCAATCGAGTAGGTGTGCACCGCTCCAGCGAACTTTTCACTTTCACTCTTGCGGCCTTCAATCACGGGCATCGCAAGTTCCTGTTCAGCGAAATCCTTGTAGACTCCCAACATACGGAGTGCTTCCTCTTCCGCTTCTTGCTCCGTCTCATGGGCGGTGTGTCCCTCCTGCCAGAGGAATTCCGTGGTTCGTAAAAACGGCCGTGTTACCTTTTCCCACCGAACCACGTTCGCCCATTGATTAATTAGGATCGGCAGGTCACGCCACGATTGGATCCACTTAGCGTACATCATGCCGATTATTGCTTCGGAAGTCGGGCGGATGACCAGTCGCTCTTCTAACTCCTCATCACCACCTCGGGTCACCCAAGCCACCTGTGGCGCAAAACCCTCAACGTGAGCCGCTTCTTTACGTAGCAAACTCTCGGGAATGAATAAAGGGAAATACGCGTTAACGTGGCCGGTGGCCTTGAATCGACGATCCAGCGCCTGCTGCATCAACTCCCAGATTGCGTAACCGTACGGCCGGATGATCATGCATCCTTTAACTGGTGAGTAATCTGCGAGCTCAGCCCGCTTCACAACGTCGAGATACCATCTGGAAAAATCCTTCGACCTTGGTGTGATTTCCGTAACAAAAGCGATCTTCTTGTCCGCCATCGAGCCGCCGCCTCACTCTTCCTAAACGTGTCGGATTGCGAATAATAAATTAATAGCGCAGCCCGACTACATCTGCCCATCCGGTGACGTATCGTAAGACGCGCTCAGGTCACCGAGTGGGACGCACGAAAACTCCAAATTACTGCTATCCTACCATCTGATCCCTAGTCGAAGGATTTCTTCCACCGATGAAACCGACTTGCATCAACATAACCTCTGGCACACACACATACCCGATTCATATCGCGACCGGCCTGACATCGCGTCTTTCATCGCTAGTTGACCAGACAGCGCCAAAAGGCAGGCGATTCATCGTCTCTAACTCCACCATCTGGCGGATTCACGGACAATCTATTAGCACCGCACTTCCTGATGCAGAACTTATTCTGATTCCTGACGGCGAACGCTTCAAAACACTACATACAGTCAGCCGAATCTATGAATCGTTAATCCACACTGGGGCAGACCGTCAGGCGACCCTAGTAGCGGTCGGCGGTGGCATCGTAGGAGACGTGGCGGGGTTCGCAGCCGCAACGTTTCTTCGAGGTATCACTATTCTCCATGTCCCGACCACTCTTCTCGCACAGGTTGACAGTGCGATTGGCGGTAAAGTTGGAGTCAACCACACACTTGGCAAGAATCTGATTGGTGCATTCTACCCGCCGGCGTCAGTACTCATCGATCCCGAACTACTGACCACATTGCCTCGGCGGGAGTTCCGAGCTGGCCTCTATGAAGTCATCAAATACGGGATGATCGCGGACCGTGATCTCTTCGAACGCGTTGAACGCGATCTGTCAGCGCTGTTCGATCATAACCAGATGGCTCTCCAACCGATCATTGCAGAATGTTGTCGAATTAAGAGTTCAATCGTAGAAACAGATGAGCGGGAAGCCGGACTTCGCCGCATATTAAATTTTGGCCATACGGTCGGTCATGCGATCGAGGCAGTAACAAAATACCGTCGCTTCAAACACGGCGAGGCTGTCGGCTACGGCATGTTAGCAGCGGCCGATATCGCAGTACGACGTCGAACACTCGCGCCAGAACCCCGTAAGGCATTGTCAGAGTTAGTTACCAAACTTGGACCTATGCCATCAGTCGCCGACCTCTCCTCAAAGCAGGTCATTGACATGATCAATCGTGATAAGAAGATTAAGGAGGGAAAGTTACACTTTGTCCTGCCGTCGTCGATCGGAACAACGATCGTCGTAGACGACGTAACAACTAGACAGATCAACGCCGCATTGAAACGACTAGGCTTAAGACCCTAACTGGTTGAGTAGACAGTGCAGACATCAACCTGCCTCAAACGATCCTATTGAGTTGTTCCGGCTCGTTCGAGCTCGAAAGCGATCGCCGCATCAAAGTACTGCACCGTTAAGCCACCAGTAATAGCTACACCGTTGATAACGAATGTCGGTGTCGCTTCGACACGAAGACTCACACCAAGTGCAATATCGTCGCGCACCCTCTCAAGTATCGATGAGTACTCGGCTTCAAAGTCATCTACCCCACCGACATCACGAGCAGCGGTTTGAACGCTGCTCGCTGACAAGGTGGCTTGGTGCTCAAAAAGCCAGTCTTCGAGTGCCCCAACCCTTTCCTCGCCACCACGCCCGGCCAGCAGCACCGCAGCGGCAGCCTCACAAGACGCATAGTGTATGCCGTTAGGTGCTGTCTCATTACACTCCGGGTCGAGTGGATAATGCTTGGTCAACAGCTTGACAGCTCCAGGTCGTATGGCCTCGTACTTCGCGAACACTGACTTATAGTTCAGATAGGTCTGCTTGCATGGTGGACACATGTAGTCGTTAAACTTCAAGACAAGAACTTCAGCATCTTCATCTACGATCGGTAATTCCACGCGACGTTGTGAACTCCACCAGCGAATAAACTCCTCCCGCTCGCTAACCGACAAGGTCGCTGGCGCCGTTGTAACCCCCTCTAATTCTGTCGTCGTTCTAAGCCATGCCCCACCCAACACTGACCCAAGAACCAATGAAATCATTAAGGCAAATCCGATCGGAAATCCTCTTAGGACCCGAATATCCTCCACTATTAGGCCTGGCACTTGGGATATCGTCGTCGTTGTGGAGGCCCCCGACACGACGAAAAGTCCTGCAACCGCCACGTATACAGCAACACACAGCATGCAGATAGTCCCTAGGACGACAAACGAGGCGTAGGCTAGATAAAACACAAACGCCAGCGCCACAGTCGACAACAAGAACAGATACGCTGCGAGATGTGCCCTGATTAAAGACGTGCTTCGCCAGGCTGCCAGAATGAGGGCGCCAGCAAACATGAACCACACTAGACCAAGATAGGCAACTGGGACACCGCCGATGCTACCGTATTGGCTAAGGTACACCTGCGTGCAATTGAGTGTGCTGCTAACATCGCAAAAACTGACGTAGGTCGGATCGCTGAATATCCGAGCGTGCACATAAGTAGACGCGACTGAGGCGCCAAACCCAACCAACACGAACACCGCACTTAACCGAAAGGCTGCTAAACTCATAAGAACACCACCATATTCACTGAATCTCGCTCGCTCCACTCGGGACCCCGCTAAACGTCACCTTCATGGGCCCGCTCGATTGATAAACCCTTCCGCTCTGATTCGTACCAAAAACATGATCTCCATCGTTCGTCGGAACAGCGGTTACGAAGTAAGTCGTCACGACCGTGCCAGGCACCGTATCGTTACACGGAGCAGGAACGCCGGGTGCTTCCAAACCAGCAGTTAATGTGATGCTATATGACTTCTTCAGCGAAGGATCGTTTTCAAAATCTTGGCCAAGGAAACCATGGTCGCCACCCGTGGCAGGTGGCGTAGCCAACAAAGCTAAGTTCGGCGCATAGTAGCCGTTAGCGCAGCTAGCTGCATAGCGCGACTGAGCACTGTTAATAGCGTGCAGCAAAGCAACTATGGCCGCCTCACTGCCCGCTACACGAGCACGAAGCCAGCTCGGAACTGAAATGGCTCCAACTATGCCTACAACCGCGATAACGATCAGCAGCTCGACCCAAGAGAAACTATTATTAGCCTTCACTGTCTCCAGTCGATCTTAATATGCTTCATAAAACATCGGCCAGTTGTATTGGTCGGCGCGATAGCATCCAGACGAGAAACCAACTTACCTAAACAACAAGAAGATAGACCGTGAATTGATTAGCGTTGAGAAACTCAGCCAACGAGCACCGCAGCAGCAATCACTGTGGTCCATCGCCCTTGCTTGTCACCAACGGCAGACTGAGTAACGTTTCTAGTGTTGACGATCTGATTGGAGAGCCGGTATACCTCTTTCTTCTCGTCCCAGCTCTTATCAGGATCGAAGTCGAGATCCAGCGCAGTCGCCAGCATCTCGGCAGCCAACTCTTCGGCATAGTCGCCAGCGGTGTCCTCGTTCTCGCCATAGCTATGGTGCTCAGAAAGATAGCCGTGAAGCATCGGGTCTCGTGGAATTGCTAAACCGATCGTAGCAGCTATAAGTCGGTGTGGTTCCCGGGAGGCTGCGTCCGACATGACTACAAAAGTGACCTGCCCAGGCTGAAGCCGCCGCACGCCTTCAGTGCGTGACAAAATCTTACAGCCTGGCGGGAAGATACTCGAGACCCGTACAAGATTGCACGCCGCGATGCCAGCCGACCTCAGCGCCCGCTCAAAAGACGTGAGCTTCTCGCGATGTCTGCCTACACCCTTGGTTAAGAAGATTTCCTTAGGAACGAAACCGAGCACAACGTACCTCACGCCAAACGCCAGATAGACCCACCAACGAACTACCCCCCCCCAAAGCGACCTGCATCGTAGGGAACGCGCGCCGCAGTGTCAAGATGAAATCCTCTCGGACTCCTTCTACTGTCCGACAGCGGAGGCCTGATATATGATGTCCTTTCGGGTTTGGGGCTGGGCTGCCTACCTATGCACACTGGTTAGGTTTGGGTCTCTTGAACGAGGGAGGGTAACCGCAATGAGGGTCTACGACACACCGAGCATTAGGAATGTTGCGATCGTCGGGCATAGTGGCTCCGGAAAGACGCAGCTGACCTCTGCCATGTTGTTTGATGCGGGCATGGTGAACCGCTTGGGGATGGTAGACGAAGGCACCACGGTCACCGACTTTGACGAGGAGGCTATCGAGAGGAAACATACCCTAGCCGCGAGTGCTGCCTACGCTGAGTGGAACAAGACTAAAATCAACGTTCTTGACACCCCAGGGATCGCTAATTTCCTCAGCGAAGCAAGAACTGCAATGGGCGTCAGCGATGCCGCTGTTGTCGTGGTGGACGCTGTCTCAGGAGTTGAAGTACAAACGGAAAAGACCTGGGCTGAGGCACAAGAACTCGGTATTCCTAGAGTGGTCGTACTTAACCACCTTGATCGGGAGCGAGCTAGCTTGACTCGTTCCCTTACGTCGCTTCAGGACGTGCTTGGGCGCACCATCGTGCCAATCCAAGTGCCAATCGGTAGTGAAAAATCGTTCCGGGGAGTCGTCGACCTCGTTGCCATGAGGGCACTCGTGTTCGCCTCAGGCAGCAACGGCAAACCTTCAGTTGAAGACATTCCAGACGATATCGTTGCTTCGGCGAAGACTGCACGAGAGGCTTTGATTGAAATGGTGGCGGAAGCCGATGACAACCTTATGGAGAAGTTCTTCGAGGCTGGAACGCTCACACAAGAAGAACTCGAAGCCGGCCTCCGCACAGCAGTCCTCGCAGGCCAAGTTGCACCTCTAGTGTGCACCTCGGCTACGCTTAATATCGGCGTCGTACCGCTCCTAGATGCTCTCGTAAAATATACTCCATCCCCAGCCGATCGTCCGTTCCCTAGTGCAAACAGTGACAAAGAGTCCGAACAGAAGGTTGCCTCAAGCGAGGGACCAATCGCTGCCTATGTATGGAAGACTATTGCCGATCCGTTCGCCGGACGCATCACAATGTTCCGCGTTGTTTCCGGCACCATTCAAGCTGATGCAACGGTACATAACCTCACAAAGGATTCGGCTGAGCGCTTCGGCAGCTTACTGCTACTCCAAGGCAAGACTCAAACTTCTGTGGATGAACTCCGTGCTGGGGATCTCGGTGCCGTTGCAAAACTAAAAGACACACACACAGGCGATACTCTGGCGGATAAAGGTGACTCGAGCAGGTTTCCACCGTTCACGTTCCCATCTCCAGTATTGTCCTACGCGATCGAACCGAAAAGTCGTGGCGACGAAGAGAAAATCAGCACATCACTGCAACGCCTTAGGGAAGAAGACCCGACAATCGAGTACGGGCGAGACGACCAAACTCAGGAACTCCTGCTCTCGGGCCAGGGGCAGGTACACATTGAGGTTACGGTAGCCAAACTAAAACGTCGTTTTGGCGTCGAGGTGAATCTCAAGCTGCCACGGATTGCGTACCGCGAAACGATTTTGGCTTCAACTGAGGCCCACGGACGCCACAAGAAACAGACTGGCGGTCACGGACAATTCGGTGACTGCAAGATCCGCATGGAACCGTTACCTCGGGGTAGCGATTTCGAGTTCGCTAATGAGATCTTTGGTGGTTCTATCCCGAGACAGTTTGTACCAGCAGTCGAGAAAGGCATCCAGCAGTCACGGATGCGTGGATATCTCGCGGGCTACCCAGTCGTCGATTTTAAGGCAACGGTGTTCGATGGCTCGTTCCACCCAGTAGACTCAAACGAGATGTCGTTCAAGATGGCAGGTTCCTTGGCGTTTAAGGATGCAATGACACGCGCCAAGCCCACACTTCTGGAACCGATCATGAACGTTGAAATCTACTCTCCGAGCGAATTTGCTGGCGATCTAATGGGCGATCTCAATAGTCGACGCGGCCGCATAGGTGGGATGGAGCCTCGCGGCGCAATGACCGCGATTAAAGCTCAGGTCCCAATTGCGGAAATGTTGACCTATGAACAGCAACTCACGTCCGCGACCGGTGGCCGAGGAGCATATCAAATGAAGTTCTCTCACTACGAAGAGGTGCCGGCTCACCTCCACAGTGACATCATCTCAGCAGCAAAGGCCGAAAGCTCATAGAAAACAGCCGGCAACGGCTGACCCAGCAGCCAGATATCAAGGAGACCTTGGGTTTCTCCTAAACCTTTTAGGATTTCTCGGTAGAACCGTCCACGTCACCTTTACCTTGGATTCGTCGCGCGGCAGCTCGGAGCCGCCCTCCAACTCCTTGGCTTGATTTCTGTGAAGTCGTAACTTCAGGTTGCAACGGTTCTGTTGACGCTGGCGAGTACTCGCTACCCACCAGTTCCACTTGCGCCATTTCTGCCTTGTCACCCTGCCGTAACCCGAGCCGAAGGAGACGCGTGTAACCACCTGCCCGCTTCTCGAAGCGTGGCGCAATTCCATCAAACAGCTTACTCACAATCACCTGATCAGCAATGTCACGACGAACGAGTCTTCGTGCATTTACGCCACGCACCACATCGTCACTCGCCAGTCCACGCTTAGCAATCGTAACCAGACGCTCCACGAACGGTCGCAATTCCTTTGCCTTGGACACAGTCGTCTGAATTCGCTCGTGACGCAGCAACGCCTCAGCCTGATTTCTGAGCAATGACTTCCGATGCTCGCTAACCCGTCCCAACTTTCGATGTGCTACTCGATGACGCATATAACCTTCACAGTTCTATGTTGCACGCATTCGTCCACTACGCGCTTCAGACCGCAGGGTCGATTTCAGATTGTGGCTTCGCCTCAGGCTGCGGCACTGTCTGATCGAGCCGCATACCAAGGCTAAGTCCCATGTTTGTAAGGATTTCCTTAATCTCGTTCAAAGACTTCCTTCCGAAGTTTTTAGTCTTAAGCATTTCGGCTTCCGTCTTCTGCACAAGCTCAGAGATCGTACTAATCTCAGCATTCTTCAGGCAGTTGTATGATCGTACCGAGAGCTCCAATTCTTCTACACTCTTCTCGAGGTTCTCGTTTGAGGTCAGTATTGGCTGTTCAACTGAGAGGTCCTGTGCTTGCTCAACTGGATCATCTAGGGAGATAAAGATCTTTAGGTGATCTTGAATCAACTTCGAAGCCAACGACACTGCATCACGCGGCGTAATCGAGCCGTTAGTCCAGACATCCAAAGTTACTTTTTCGTAATCAGTGGTTTGTCCCAGCCGGGCTGCTTCGACAAGGTAATTAACCTTCTTGATCGGCGAGTGGACGGAGTCGATTGGAATCCAGCCGATCCCCAAATCATCATCAAAATTCTTATCGGCCGACACATAACCCCGGTTTTGACGAACCCTCATTTCCATTTGTAATCGGCCACCTTCGCCAATCGTTGCGATGTGAGCATCCGGTTCAAGGATTTCCACATCAGAGTCCGTCTGAATGTCACGGGCTTTTATCTCACCAACCTTCTCCGACGTGAGCGACAGGGTCTTAGGGTGCTCTACATGCATCCGCAGTGGCACCTGCTTAACATTCAGAATAATATCTATCGCATCCTCAACAACACCTGGAATCGGAGAGAACTCGTGTTGTACACCCTCGATCTTTACCGCGACGACCGCTGCGCCTTCGATTGATGAGAGTAATACGCGGCGCACTGCGTTCCCGACAGTAGTGCCGAATCCACGCTCGAATGGCTGCGCAGAAAACCGACCGAATCGGTCAGTCAACGTTTCCCGCTCAAACTCCAAGCGCTTTGGCCGTTGGAAACCTTTCCACAACATCGACATCAGTCCTTTCTCAAATCGTTTCTACCGAATTCTGACGGTTGTCGAGAATTACTTGGAGTAAAGCTCGACTATAAGCTGCTCTTGCACGGGCAGATTAATCTGCTGTCGTGTCGGCAACGACGCAACGCGGCCGGAGAGCTGTTCTGCATCAAACTCGAGCCACTCGGGAATTCCCCGCCCCTTAACTTCCTCCATCGCGTGTTGAATCGACTTACTCTTGGCCTTTGACTCGCGCACGCTCAATACATCACCAACTCCCACCGAGTACGACGGCACATTGACACGGCAGCCATTAATAAAGAAGTGTCCATGACGCACGAGTTGCCTCGCCTGGGGTCGTGAGGTCGCTAATCCGAGCCTGTAGATCACGTTGTCAAATCGACGCTCAAGTAGCTGAAGTAAGGTCTCACCGGTTATGCCCCGATGGCGATCGGCAGACTCAAAATAGCGTCTGAACTGACTTTCTAGTACGCCATAGGTACGCTTCACTTTCTGTTTCTCACGAAGCTGCAAACCGTACCCCATGAGCTTAGCCTTCCGACCCTTGCCGTGGTGACCTGGCGGAACGTTACGCTTTTCAATGGCGCACTTCTCCATATAACACCGCTCGCCCTTTAGAAAGAGCTTCATGCCCTCACGCCGGCAAAGCCGGCAAACCGCACCTGTGTATCGTGCCATGTCGTGTCCTTACCGTCTCATTCCAATAACAATTCCCATAACTGTTAGACCCGCCGACGTTTCTGAGGGCGACAACCATTGTGCGGCACCGGAGTCACATCACGGATCGACCTGACATCCAATCCGATCGTCTGGAGAGCACGAACCGCCGACTCTCTTCCAGCACCAGGCCCCTTTACACGTACTTCAAGCGACCGCATACCCACTCCCTTAGCCGCCTTCCCAGCGGTAATAGCTGCCTGGGTTGCTGCAAACGGAGTGCCCTTGCGCGACCCTTTAAAACCAATACCACCTGCGCTAGACCAAGCGACTACATTACCGTCAGCATCGGTGATCGTAATAATGGTGTTATTGAACGACACTTGAATATGCGCGTGGCCATGCTGCACGACACGCTTCACGCCGCGCTTTTTGAAAGTTTTTTTCCGTTTAACAGACTTTTTCGTCGGTTCTGAAAGTGCACTTTCAATCGCTTCTTTCTTCGCCATGCCTTGAGACCTTTCGCGCTAAACCGTCCTTTTCTTAGCGACCGCACCTTTCCTCGGCCCCTTACGAGTCCGAGCGTTGGTGTGAGTCCGCTGCCCACGTACAGGTAAGTTTCGTCGGTGACGCATTCCCCGATAGCAACCGATTTCCATGAGCCGTTTAATGCTCACAGAGATTTCCTTACGCAGGTCACCCTCAACCTGACCTTGCTCTTCGATCACGCGACTGATCTTACGAACGTCGTCTTCAGAGAGATCCTTGACCCGAACATCGCCACTGACACCAGCCACCTCAAGAATATCAGTTGCCCGTTTTCGGCCGATTCCATAAATAGAAGTCAAACCGATCTCAATCCGTTTCGTTATGGGTAAATCAACGCCTGAAATACGTGCCATCTGTGTCCTTCGCTCTCACGTGCAACCGTTGCACTCCATTGCTACTTCTCGTTCAACCCTGTCGCTGCTTATGTTTCTGATTGCTGCAGACAACCCTAACGACACCTCGTCGCCGAACAATCTTACACTTGGCACACATACGTTTGACAGATGTTCGAACCTTCATTTCCGCTTCCTCACGCTGTTACGGTCTGCGAATCGCCCGGCCTCCGTGTCAAGACTTCTGCGCTGCTTGAGGTTACGGCAACCGTGTGCTCAAAGTGAGCAGACAGGCTACCGTCCCTAGTCACAGCCGTCCACTGATCATCGAGTACGCGTACAGTTGGTTTGCCAATATTCACCATTGGCTCAATTGCCAAAACCATGCCTTCGGCCAGTCTCGGACCTCGACCAGGTTCACCATAGTTCGGAATCTGAGGCTCCTCATGCAACTTCGTGCCGATACCGTGACCTACGAACTCCCGAACCACCGAAAAACCATTGGCTTCTACGTGACATTGAATGGCGTGGCCGATATCCGAAACTCTCGACCCTACTCGCATTCGCTCAATACCAAGATCTAGAGCCTCACGTGTTACCCGTAATAACTGCTTCACCTCGTCCGAAACCGTCCCAATGGCCACCGTCACCGCAGAGTCTCCGTAATAACCATCTAGTAAAACGCCGACATCAAGCGACACGATATCACCTGCCATTAGTTTTCTCGGTGACGGAATCCCGTGAACTACCTCATCATTAATCGAAGCACACAAGCTCGCTGGAAAACCCCGGTAACCTTTGAAAGCCGGCGTAGCACCGGCCTCACGTACACGAGCCTCGACAGTCGCATCCAGTTCGGCCGTGGTAACGCCAGGCGCGGCTATCGTCCGTAACTCATCCAGCACGCTTGCCACAACCTGATTCGCCGCACGCATCCGTATCAGTTCCTCAGGCGATTTGCACACAATCACTCGCCTATCCTCGCATTAGTCACGAGCGGTCCCGCTCCGGCGAACCCTGAAAACGATCAATCGCTTCCTGCACCAATCGCTCGACTACATCCGGCGTTCGACTTCCATCAATCTCAGCGAATGTTCTACGGCCACGATAATAACTCGTCAAAGGTTCCGAGTCGCGAGCGTAAACTTTCAACCGCTCGCGCACAATCGACTCGCGGTCATCGCTTCGTTGCACCAACGCACCACCGCATTTCCCGCACTCAGTTCCCAAATGGTCACCAAAAATTTCCCCGCACTCTCCACAGACACGCCTAGCAGCAAGTCGACGTACCAACTCATCAGAGGAAACAGAAATGTCAAGGACAATCAGTGGATCGCGATCAACCAATATCGTATCCAGCGCTTCAGCCTGAGCTACGGTCCTCGGAAAACCATCTAGCACGAAGCCCTCCAGTGCATCTTCCCTCACCAATCGCTCACGGACAATTCCGATCATCACCTCGTCACTCACCAAGCCACCAGCATCCATGGTTGCCTGCACCGCACGACCAAACTCGGTCTCCAGTTGTGCAGCTTCTCGCAAGATATCGCCCGTCGAAATTCTTGGCACATTTCGCACTTCCCCTAGTTGCGAAGCCTGCGTACCCTTCCCTGCCCCTGGTGGTCCGAGCATTGCAATGTTAAGCTGCATCCCATCTCCGCAAACTCAGGTAGGCCCTAGCCTCGTCTCCCACGAATACGAGTCTTCTTCATAAAGCCATCGTAGTGCCGCATAATGAGCTGCGATTCAACCTGCTGCACCGTATCCATCGACACGCCAACGATGATGAGCAAGGACGTGCCTCCGAAATAAAACGTCACGTTCATTCCCTGGGTAATAAACTGCGGAAGAACCGCATCAAGTTGTTCCCCAATGAATGGAATCGGTGCGACTCGGATTCCTACAATAAGAAGATCTGGCAAAACAGCGACCATCGCCAAATAGATCGCGCCAGCCAGGGTAATCCGCGTCAAAATTGTGTCAATGTATTCGGCTGTCCTCTTCCCAGGCCGAATTCCAGGAATGAATCCACCATACTTACGCATGTTCTCAGCGACATCATCAGGATTAAAAATGATGGCCGTATAAAAATAGGCAAAGAAAATGATGCCGGATACGTAGAGAAGGTAATACAGAGGCATACCATAGGTCAGTTGGTCGGTGACTGTCTGCCCCCAGCTCCCAGCCGGTAACACACCCGCAATCGTTGCAGGAAACGCTAGAATCGAGGAAGCAAAGATGACTGGAATAACTCCACCCGTGTTCACCTTCAACGGAATATGCGTACTGGTACCACCAGTCATCCGCCGACCAACAACGCGCTTAGCGTATTGCACTACGACTCGCCGATGGCCTCGCTCGATAAAGACAACTGCAGCCACCACAGCCATCATGAGCCCAACAAGTGCAATCAAACGAAACAAGCCAATCTGTCCTGAGCGGAGCTGATCGACCGTTGTAATTACCGCACTCGGCAGACCCACCACGATGCCCGCGAAGATAATAAGTGACATCCCATTACCGATTCCGCGCTCAGTAATCTGCTCGCCGAGCCACATGATGAAGATAGTGCCCGTCGTCAACGTTAACACTGTCAATAGACGGAAGCTCCAACCCGGCTCATAGACTAGTGGCAAACCGCCTGCAATATTTGTCTGACGCTCTAGAAAAATTGAAATTCCAAGCGATTGAACGACGCAAAGAAACAGGGTGCCGTAACGCGTGTACTGTGTAATCTTCCGTCGACCAAGCTCCCCCTCCTTCGACAACCGTTCAAGATACGGCCAGACAACGGTCAGCAGTTGTAGAATGATCGACGCGCTGATGTAAGGCATTATGCCCAATGCAAAAATCGTTACCCTTGATAGATTCCCGCCCGAGAACATGTCGTAGAGCCCGAACATAGTGTTAGCGGCCTGCTCCGCCAAGATCGCAAGAGCTTCAGTGTTTACACCTGGCGTCGGTACGTGGTTGCCCACACGATATACACCGAGCACCGCGAACGTGAATAACACACGATTCCGAAGCTCCGGAACGGCAAAGACGCTCTTGATGCTCTCTATCATGACTACTCTGTCGTTTTCACTGAGCTCTCTATCACAACCGCTTGACCGCCACCGGACGTGATTTTTTCAGCCGCCTTACCGCTGAATCGGTGTGCGTGCACCGTGAGTGCTTTCGTCAGATCGCCACGTGCCAAAATCTTGACCTTCCGCTTACTGCCATGAATCAGCCCGTGTTCGCGAAGTAGGTCAAGTGTTACGTCGACGCCAGGCTCAAACCGCTCCATAAGGGTATCGAGATTAATCACGGTGTACTCAACCCGAAATGGGTTATTAAATCCACGTTTCGGAACCCGGCGGTGCAAAGGCATCTGACCGCCCTCGAAACCAACTTTCCGGCGATAACCAGAGCGAGATTTCTGCCCCTTGTGTCCACGACCAGCAGTCTTGCCATTACCGGAACCTTGACCACGACCAACTCGCTTCTTCGTTCGGGTGCGACCTTTAGGTGGTTGAAGATTGCTTAAGTCCATTACCAATTTCCTGAAGGTGAATCTGATTAGGAACCGACCTCTTCGACCCGTACCAGGTGGCGCACCTTATGAACCATGCCTCGAATCGATGGTGCGTCCGGTAATTCGACGCAGTGCCCTAGCCGACGTAGCCCAAGACCACGCACAACAGCTGCCTGCCGGTTGTCGTAACCAATTGTGCTCTTCACCAACGTCACCTTTACCTTGGGGACCACTGATTTTCTCGTCCGCTTCGCCATGGGTTACCCATCCTCCCGCATCATTCAACGGGCACGTCGACCTAATCGTTCGTTGGGACAAAGGCCTCGCCTAATTCCTCAACACTCTTTCCCCTGAGACGAGCCACCGTAACCGGATCTAGTAAACTCGTGAGACCCATGAAAGTAGCACGTACAACGTTATGCGGATTCGGAGAGCCAATCGACTTAGTAAGAATGTTCTGAATACCGGCTGATTCAACTACAGCCCGAACGGCTCCACCTGCAATAATGCCTGTACCTTCAGGAGCTGGCTTTAACAGAACCTTACCCGCACCATAGCGGCCAACCACAGTATGTGGAATAGTCGTCCCCTGTAGCGGCACTCGGATCAGCGCCTTTCGAGCCGCCTCAATACCTTTCTTAATAGCCGAGGGGACCTCTTTTGCTTTACCAACTGCGAAGCCGACAGCACCCAGTCCGTCGCCGACAACAACTAAAGCACTGAAGCTCAGATTCTTACCGCCCTTAACGACTTTCGTGACTCGATTGATTGACACAACCATGTCTCTCAAATCAAGTTCCGTCGGATCAATTTTTTCTCTCGTCTCAAACATAATCTCTCAACCGCGGCGACCGCTCCGCCTTCTGTGTCTGGTTAGAACCGCAGCCCTGCTTCGCGCACGGCCTCGGCCATCGCCTGCACACGCCCGTGATATAGAAATCCTCCCCGATCAAAAACGACGCTATTCACACCGCTCGCGATCAACCGCTCTGCGACGACCTTCCCGACCGCCTTCGCGCCGGCCACATTACCCCCACCAGTTTCCTTATCAAACGCTGCCCTGACGGTAGGCTCAATGCTTGATGCAGCCACTACCGTTGTGCCAGAAACATCGTCAATCGCTTGCGCATAAATGTGCTGCGCGCTTCTGAAAACAGTGAGCCTTGGCCGTTCAGCTGTGCCGGTCACACGCTTTCGCGTTCTGAACTGAATGCGCTGTCGCCGATCCTTCTTCGTTTTAATTCTCATGCCCCATTCACCCTCACGCACCAGTCTTCCCGACTTTTTTCTTTAGTTTCTCGCCGGTATATTGAATGCCTTTCTGCTTGTACGGATCGGGCTTGCGAAGGGAACGAATGTCGGCCGCGACCTGGCCAACCAATTGCCTGTCAATACCCTGCACGGCAATGTGAGTCTGACGGTCAATTTTCACGTCGATTCCGTCTGGCAAATCGAACACGACAGGATGAGAGTAACCGAGTGTAAATACCACCTGCCGTCCCTTGAGCTCGGCCCGGTATCCGATACCAACGATGTCGAGTTCACGCGTGAAGCCATCCACCACACCTTGTACCGCGTTGTTGACAAGGCTCCTCGCCAACCCGTGGAACTTGTTTAAACCTGGCTCATCTCTGACGATTTGCGCCTGAAGAATGTTGCCTTCCAACTGAAAGCCGATCCCCGGTGGAATGGCCTGCGCGAGCTGGCCTCTTGGTCCCTTCACATCGACAACGGCTTTACCGACCTTGACCGTCACATCCTTGGGCACAACAATTGGCTTCTTGCCTATGCGAGACATGATTCAACTTCCCTAGACACCTGCTACCAAACGTTGCACAGGACTTCGCCGCCAATGCCTGTACGCGTGGCCTCGCGGCCAGTCATCACACCTTGCGAGGTTGTTAAGATATTGGTACCCAACCCAGCGAGCACCTTCGGCACCGCATCGCGCCGAAAATAAACCCGACGACCCGGTCGGCTCACACGGTTAATTCCAGTGATAACCCGCTCACCTCTGGGTCCGTACTTCAGCAGAATGCGGATAGTCTTCTGAGCTCCACCATTAACGCCAGGCTTTGCATCAAGTTCCTTGTATCCCTGAATATAGCCTTCGTTATGAAGAATCCGCGAAATTTCCATCTTAAGTTTCGAAGATGGAACGTCTACGCGCTGATGGCGAGCGACTGTGGCATTCCGAATGCGTGACAACATATCCGAGATTGGATCAGTCATATCTTGACTCTCACGTTACCCACTAATAACGGCGCGAATTTCCAAGCACCGTTCCACTACACCGACGTGGCCCTCTACCAACTACTCTTAATCACGCCAGCAATATCGCCCCGGAGCGCCAACATACGAAAACAAAGACGACACAATGCGAACTTTCGCATGTAGGCTCTTGGGCGTCCGCACCGCCAACAGCGATTACGCCGACGCACCTCGAACTTAGGGGTCTTACTCTCTTTCACTCTCTTGGCTGTCGTTGCCATTACTCTTTACCTACACACTGTTAAATGTATGGTCACCGTCAACTCGTCCGAAAGGGCATCCCCATTAATTGCAGGAGCTTCCGGCCTTCTTCATCTGTTCCCGCCGTAGTTACAACTGAGATGTTCATTCCGCGCGTCGTATCGACCTTCATGTAATCGATCTCTAAAAAAATCAATTGGTCTTTCAAACCCAACGTGTAGTTTCCCCGACCGTCAAAACCTCGCAACGAAATGCCACGAAAGTCTCGAACACGCGGCAAGGCCACAGAAATCAAACGGTCAAGGAATTCATACATTTGCTGCCCACGCAGAGTCACCATCGACCCGATTGGCTGTCCTTGCCTTACCTTGAACTGCGCTACTGACTTCTTTGCCCGTCGAACTACGGCGCGCTGGCCAGTAATCCGACTTAACTCGTCAACACCAACATCAATGAGCTTGACGTTCTGCGTCGCCTCACCCAACCCCATGTTGACAACAATCTTTTCAAGCTTTGGAATAGCCATCACACTACGATAGCCAAACTCCTTACGGAGAGCGGGCATCACTTCGCTGACGTACCGTTCCCGCATCCGGCTCATTTGTCGACTACCCCTTCGCACTTCCGGCAAACACGTACCTTTCGTCCTTCACCAAGACGCCTTCCAATCCGAGTGGCGGCACCACACTCAGGACAGATAAGCTGCACGTTGGACACGTGTAGTGATGCTTCGCGCTCAACGATGCCCCCCTTAATGTTTTTTCCTGGGTTCGGTTTCGTATGACGCTTGACGAAGTTCACTCCTTCAACAACGAGGCGGTTGGTATCTGGAATAATTCGAAGCACTCGACCACTTTTACCGCGGTCTCGTCCTGCGACCACCATCACGTTATCGTTTCGTCGAATCGGCGTCTGCAAGCGGGACATGAAAACCTTTCACCTTACCCAAGTCACTAACACAACTGTGCAACTGGTCGCGAGACTCACAACACCTCAGGCGCGAGAGACACAATTTTCATAAACTTACGTTCACGCAGCTCCCGAGCAACCGGACCAAATACACGGGTCCCTAGTGGTTCTTTTTGTTCGTTGATCAGTACTGCCGCATTTCGATCAAAACGGATATAACTGCCGTCCCGTCGACGTTGCTCTTTACGTGTCCGCACGATCACCGCCCTTACAACCTGCCCTTTCTTCACGGCCGAATCTGGCACAGCTTCCTTCACTGACGCCGTCACGATGTCACCGAGGTACGCAAAACGACCCGTGGAGCCACCAACCGGATTGATGACCGCGATCTTTCGTGCACCAGAATTGTCGGCCACATCTAAGACCGACTGCATCTGAATCATCGGGGCTGCCCCACTCCTCTAAACACCACGACTCCGCTTAAGCACTCGCGTCACGACCCATCGCTTGCGCCGACTCATTGGTCGTCCTTCAGCAATAGCCACACGGTCACCAACTTTGGCGTTATTCGTATCGTCATGTGCCACGAATCTTGATGTGCGCCGCTGCGTCTTACCATATAGGCCGTGCCGTATTTGCCGTTCAATCGCTACAACGACACTCTTTTCCATTTTGTCGCTGACAACGATTCCTTGAACCTCAGATTTAGTTGCCATTACGTCACTCGCCCACTACCTCATCGGTTGATCTCGTTGTAATCTCTTGATTACGTTCGTTCTCACGCAATAACGTCTTCACTCGTGCTAAGTCGCGACGAGTTTCTCGAAGTGTGAAAGATGAATCTAGTTGCCCCATCCCCTTCTGAATACGTAACCGAAACACCTGTTCATCTAGGTCACGTTCCCGATGCCGAAGGTCTTCGTCCGTGAGTTCACGAAAGTCAGCAATTTTCGTCATGACACCTACTCTAAGAAGCGGGTCGCAAATTGAGTCCGGATCGGCAACTTTGCCGTAGCACGCCGCATCGCCTCACGGGCATCGGCCTCGTTGACTCCTTCCATCTCAAAGAGAATTCGCCCAGGACGAACAACGGCAACCCACCCTTCAGGCGAACCTTTACCCTTACCCATCCGCACTTCTTGAGGCTTCTTGGTAATTGGCTTATCCGGGAAAACCCGGATCCAGACCTTACCTCCACGCTTGATGAAACGCGTCATGGCAACACGAGCTGCTTCGATCTGACGAGCAGTCATCCAGCACGGTTCGAGAGCCTTCAAACCATAATCGCCAAACGAAACAGTCGAACCACGCCATGCCTTTCCAGCCATGCGACCTCGCTGCTGCTTCCGATACTTAACCTTCTTCGGCATCAACATGATCGTTAACCCATTCGCCGCGGACGACGTGGCGCACTATACTCTTCCTCCTGGCCAATCAAGGGCTTCAGTCGCTCGCCCTTATAGAGCCAGACCTTCACACCAATCTTCCCGTAGGTCGTACCAGCCTCGGCGAATCCATAGTCAATGTCAGCACGTAGTGTCTGCAGTGGAAGCTGTCCGTGAAGATACCACTCGGATCGCGAAATCTCAGCGCCGTTGAGTCGCCCGGACACGCGGACCTTGATACCCTTCGCCCCAAATCTGAGCGCTGACTCAACAGCCTTCCGCATGGCACGCCTGAACGCCACTCGTTTCTCTAGCTGTAACGCCACCGACTCTCCGATTAACTGAGCGTCAAGCTCGGGCTTTTGGATCTCCTGGATATTGATAAATACTTCACGGTTGGTTCGCTTCTGCACCTCAATTTTCAATTTGTCGACCTCAGCACCTTTTCGGCCAATGATGATGCCTGGTCGAGACGTGTGAATGTCGATCTTCAGCTTATTAGCGGCCCGTTCTATTTCAATCTTCGACACTCCCGCATGCGAGAATCGTTTTTTCAGATCCCGCTTAAGCGCCAAATCTTCATGCAGCAACTTTGCGTAATCCTTATCCGCATACCACCGAGAGCTCCAAGTCTTATTGAAGCCAAGCCGAAATCCGTACGGATGGACCTTCTGTCCCATTTCTATGTCCTCAACGTCAGTTACTTTTTTGCCGTTTCACCGCTGACTTACGCGGGGACCGTTTCTTCTTCGACACTGACGTAGACTGTGCTACCTGACGCTCCTCAGTATCGTCCTCTTCCGATTCCAATTGAACAGCTTCAACTGACCCAACTGTTCGCTCACCCACTTGCACGGTTAAATGCGCCGTCCGCTTCACAATCCTAAAAGCTCTACCCATCGGCGCAGGACGGACACGCTTCTGCGACGGACCTCCGTTGGCGTAGCAGGCCGTAACCACCAACCGTTCAACATCGCCATTAAAACCGTCCCTCTGCTGAGCATTTGCAATGGCGGAACGAAGTACCTTTTCAATGTCTCGAGCGACCGCCTTACGCGTATAACGAAGTACGGCCAGCGCGGAATTAACATTGCGACCTCGAATCACGTCGAGGACAAGTTTGGCCTTCTGCGCCGAAGTGCGAACGTAGCGAGCAGTGGCGCTAGCTTCTATCACGACGAGGCTCCTGGCGGCATCCTAGGCGCACTGGCGGCCACGGTGGCAGCCTTTTCACTCTTGGTAGTGTGGCCCTTGAATTGGCGAGTCGGTGAAAACTCGCCCAGCTTGTGACCCACCATGTTTTCGGTGATATAGGCCGGAATAAACTTGCGCCCGTTATGCACAGCGATCGTGTGACCGACCATCTCCGGCACGACTGTCGAACGCCGAGACCAAGTCTTGATGACCTTCTTATTACCACCACGATTCATGATCTCGACCTTCTCAAGCAACGATAAGTCGACAAACGGGCCCTTTTTCAGCGATCTACTCATAGTGTCCTTCGCTATTTCGACTTGCGCTTTGCCCGCCGTTTTATAATGAATCGGTCGGTCATCTTGCGGTTACGGGTTCTGTAACCCTTTGTAGGCATGCCCCAAGGAGACACCGGGTGTCGACCACCAGCGGTCTTACCCTCACCACCACCTAGCGGATGGTCTACCGGATTCATGGCCGACCCACGAACGTGCGGACGCTTCCCCTTCCAGCGGTTGCGCCCTGCCTTACCAATCGACACATTTTCATGGTCCAGGTTGCCGACCTGACCAATAGTTGCAAAACACTCAATATTAATACGACGCACTTCACCCGAAGGCATTCTCATCGACGCGTATGCACCCTCTTTTGCAACCAGCTGGACAGAAGAGCCAGCACTGCGCGCAATCTGCCCACCCTTGCCTGGGCGTAACTCAACATTGTGCACCTGCGTTCCCAGAGGAATATTCTTTAGCGGTAGTGCATTTCCCCGAAGAATGTCGACTTGATCCCCCGCGACTATCGTATCGCCGACCTTAACGCCTTCTGGTTGAAGAATGTATCGCTTCTCTCCATCAGCATAGGTCACTAGGGCGATGCGCGCCGACCGGTTCGGGTCGTATTCAATTGTTGAAACCGTCGCCGGCACGTCACGCTTTGAACGCTTAAAATCAATAATGCGATACCGACGCTTGTGTCCACCTCCACGCCACCAAGAGGTCTGCTGCCCGGTGTTATTCCGACCGCCTGTGCGATGCAACGGTTCAGTGAGCGGCTTATACGGACCAACAGACGTAATCTCATCGAAGGTCTGCACCGTTTGAAACCGTCGGCCGGCCGATGTCGGCTTGTATTTACGAATAGCCATTTTGCCCTTTATTAAACCTAGGCACCCTCAAGGAACTCCGGCATCTTTTCACCGTCACGAAGACGGACGTACGCTTTCTTCCAATCTGGACGCTGCCCGACAAACCGCCCTTGCCGTTTCGTCTTGCCATGGGTGATCGAGGTCCTAACACTGGCCACCTTAATCTTAAATAACTGCTCAACAGCCTGCTTGACCTCAATCTTCGTTGCATTCATCGCAACTTGAAACGCGAGCGTCAGGCCGTCTTCCCGCATAACAGTCGTTTTCTCCGTGATAAGTGGCCGTCGGATCACCTCTGTAAGTTTCATTGTGCGAACCCTGCCTGTAGCGCCTCGATTGCGGCCTGAGTCGTAATCACACGGCTCGACTCCATAACGTCGCGCGCCGTCAAATGAGTTACACCAACCAGGCGCACACCTTCGATATTCCTGACCGACAGTAGCAGCTTGCTATCCGGCGTCACGTCAATCATTAGGACGCTCCGATGTGCACCAAGCCGATCGAGTAATTCGCCTGCAAGTTTTGTCTTGACCTCACTAAGCGCCAACTTATCCACCACAGTCACGCTACTCTCAGAAATCCGTTGGGACAAGGCTGCGCGCAGCGCTCCTCGCCGCATCTTTCGCGGCATTGCGTAATCATAGGACCGAGGCTTTGGCCCAAACACCGTCCCACCTTTTCGCCATATCGGATTCCTAATATCGCCCGTTCGCGCTCGTCCGGTGCCCTTTTGCCGCCAAGGTTTGTTGCCGCTACCACTAACGAGACCTCGGGTTTTGGTCGCATGGGTGCCCCGCCGATCGACCGCATTCTGATACACAACCGCTTCCCAAATAAGCCCAGTGTTCACACGCTCGCCGAATATCTTAGGATCGAGATTGACAGAACCAACTTTCTTGTTCTGTTCATTCACAACGTCTACAGTCATGCACGTCTCCAACTCGCCGTTATCGGAGCCAAGCTACTTCTTATCCTTAGATGCGTCTTTCGGTCCAACCTGAACCGGTCGTCTCGCAGCAATTGCCTTTCGAACAAGCACATAACTACCTGGCGCTCCAGGTACAGCGCCTTGGACGATCAGTAAGTGGTTTTCTTCATCGACTCGTACCACCTGCAGACTACGTACAGTCACACGACGACCTCCCATCCTGCCTGGTCCCCGCATTCCCTTAATAACGCGAGACGGATACGACGAAGCACCGATTGACCCCGGTGCACGATGAAACATAGACCCGTGGGTCGCACGCCCTCCCGAAAATCCGTGCCGCTTCATCACTCCTTGAAACCCCTTACCGCGGCCCGTGCCAATTACATCCACGCGATCACCGCCGGCGAACATCGACGCCAGCACTTGATCGCCCGGCTTCATCGGTTCCTCGCCGGGCACCGTTGCAACTTCCCGGAGAATCCTCGTCGGTGGAAGTTCTGCTTTATTGAAATGACCGGCAATCGGTTTTGTCACTCTAGCTGGCCCCTCCTCGACTAGACCGAGTTGCACTGCTTCGTATCCGTCCTTGGTCGACGTTTTCGCCTGTACAACAACACAAGGCCCAGCTTTAATGACGGTCGCAGGTCGGACCCTGCCACCCTCATCGAAGAGCTGCGTCATCCCAACTTTCTTTCCAATAATGCCTGTGACCATCATGGCCCTCATAGTCCTTAGGACGTGAATTACTTGTGCTCCTTACCAAAGGCCTTAATCTCAACATCCACGCCCGCAGGCAAATCAAGCTTCATTAGTGCATCCACCGTCTGTGGCGTCGGCTCAAAAATATCAATGAGTCGTTTGTGAGTACGGATCTCAAACTGCTCGCGGGACTTCTTATCGACGTGCGGTGATCGTAGAACCGTCCACTTATTCTTCTCCGTGGGTAACGGAATAGGACCGGCGAGCTGGGCCCCGGTCCGCTTCGCCGTATCGACGATCTCCGTGGTCGACTGATCAAGTACCCGGTAGTCGTACGCCTTCAGGCGAATTCGAATCTTGTCACTGAACGTGGCCATCTCATCTTCCCCACTTTACCGACATCGTCCAACTAACATCCGTTACCGACCAAGAACGCGCGCAACGACTTCCTCGCTCACCTGTTCAGGGGCCGGCTCGTACTGAAAGAAATGCATCGAGTGCGTTGCACGCCCTTGCGTGCGGGACCGTAAGTCAGTGGCATAGCCAAACATGGCTGACAGCGGCACAAACGCGGTCACGATTTGCGTACCACCACGCGCTTCCATCGAGTGGATACGCCCCCGACGCCCTTTCATGTCGCTCATCGTGTCGCCTAAGTAATCCTCTGGCACTACAATTTCAACGCGCATAACGGGCTCGAGTAGAATCGGCCCAGCCTTCTTCGCTGCATTTCGAAATGCCATTGACCCAGCGATTTTGAATGCTACTTCTGAGGAATCTACCGCATGAAAAGAACCGTCATAGAGTGAAACGCTTAAATCGTCGAGGGGGTACCCGGCAAGAACACCGGTCGTCATCGCTTCGCGAATACCTCCCTCTACAGGTTTAATGAACTCTCTTGGGATGGCACCGCCCACAATGTCGTTAACGAATTTAAAGCCAGTACCGGGCTTACCTGGTTCAATCCGGATCTTCACGTGACCATACTGCCCACGTCCACCAGTTTGCTTCACATACCGACCCTCTCCTGCGGATGGCTTTGTTAAGGTTTCCTTGTAAGCCACTTGCGGCCGGCCGACGCTGGCCGCCACGCCGAACTCCCGCTGAAGCCGGTCAACGATGATCTCCAGATGCAATTCACCCATACCGGAGATAACAACTTGGCCCGTCTCGTGGTCCGTCCGAACCTGAAAGGTTGGGTCTTCGGCACTCAGCTTCGCCATGCCCTGTCCAAGCTTTTCTTGGTCAGTACGGGTACGCGGCTCAATTGCGAGTGAAATAACTGGTTCAGGAAACTCCATCGCCTCAAGTGTGATCGGATATCTTCGGTCACATAGCGTGTCACCCGTTGCCATGCTCCTTAAACCAACCGCCGCCGCAATATCACCCGCGTAAACCTCGTTGATCTCCTCACGCTTATTAGCGTGCATCTTTAAAAGTCGCCCAAGACGCTCGCTGCGGTCTTTCGTTGGGTTGTAGACCGATGCGCCGGTCTTCATAACCCCAGAATAGACCCGAAAGAAGGTCAGTTGCCCAACGAATGGGTCAGTAAGAATCTTAAAAGCCAGTGCTGAAAACACAGCGTCGTCACTCGCTTCCCGCTCAACAACCGTCTCTTCAGCCTGTGTCGGGTCTAGGCCGGTAACGGAGGGCACGTCAGTGGGGGACGGCAAATAATTCACAACGGCATCAAGGAGCGGCTGAATTCCCTTATTCTTAAACGCGGCACCACACAAAACTGGTACGAATGGCGCCTGTTCACTACGCACCGACTCGATGACGCGACGACGTAGTGTAGCGATGATGTCATCATCAGCCATCGGTTCACCGCGAAGGTACTTCTCTAGCAGTTCATCGTTAGCTTCACTGACCTTCTCTACCAACTGCTCTCGGTAAATCGTCGCCTCAGGCATCATCGATTCAGGAATTTCCTGAATGAGCGATTCCGCTCCCAAGGTCTCATCGGCATAACGAATCACCTTCATACTGATCAAATCAATCACGCCCTGAAATTCAGCTTCAGAGCCAAACGGAATCTGCAAGGCAATCGGATTCGCTTGCAACTTCGTCCTAATCTGATCAAGTGTGCGAGCAAAATCAGCCCCCACACGGTCCATCTTATTTACGAAACAAATCCGTGGAACACGATACTTGTCGGCCTGACGCCAAACGGTCTCCGTCTGAGGCTCAACACCAGCGACAGCATCGAACACGGCCACCGCACCATCAAGCACCCTCAGTGAACGTTCAACCTCGGCAGTAAAATCGACGTGGCCAGGCGTATCGATGATGTTGATTCGATGATCACGCCAAAGGCAGGTAGTGGCTGCGGATGTAATGGTAATCCCACGCTCCTGCTCCTGCGCCATCCAGTCCATCACGGCCGTTCCGTCATGCACTTCGCCGAGCTTGTAGGTGATACCCGTATAAAACAGAATGCGCTCAGTGGTCGTTGTCTTACCAGCATCAATATGCGCCATGATGCCGATATTGCGCGTCCTGTCGATCGGTGCCAGCCTCGCCATGATATCTACGGTCTCGCCACTAGTGGTCGAAGAATTCTCGTCTCGCTTACAACCGGTAGTGAACAAAGGTTCCAAGCCAGCCACCTAGCTGGCCACCTCAACAAACTTCCCCGTTTTGAGTGGGGACGAATCAATCTGTCACCACCGGTAGTGAGCAAAGGCCTTATTCGCCTCTGCCATCCGGTGGGTATCTTCACGCTTTTTAACAGCCGAGCCACGTAGATTCGATGCGTCGATGAGTTCATTCGCTAGCTTCTCACGCATCGTCTTGCCATCCCCACGCGCACGTGCATAACTGACCAACCATCGAATGCTAAGCGACAGCCTACGATTCTGGTGCACTTCGATCGGCACCTGATAATTCGAACCGCCAACCCGGCGAGACTTCACCTCAAGCGTTGGTTTAACATTGTCTATCGCCTTCTTGAACACTTTGATCGGATCATCGCCGGTCCGTTCTTTGATTAAATCTAGCGACCCGTACAGAATCCCCTCTGCCGTACTGCGCTTCCCACTCAACATAATCGTTCGAAGAAACTTCGTAACTAGCGAACTCTTGTAGAGCGGGTCAGGTGGAACGTCGCGTTTGGCAATTTCGCGTCGGCGTGGCATGTTCGCAATCCCTACTAAAACCTATAAACGACTATCATCAACTCTCGGTCACTATGCTTTAGGCCGCTTCGCCCCATACTTAGACCGAGACTGCTTCCTGCTCTGTACACCAACAGCGTCAAGTGTTCCTCGAACGACATGGTAACGAACACCAGGCAGATCCTTAACCCGTCCCCCACGAATCAAGACTAGCGAGTGTTCCTGAAGGTTATGGCCGACGCCAGGAATGTAGGAGGTGACCTCGATACCATTGGTCAACCGAACGCGCGCGACTTTACGAAGTGCTGAGTTCGGCTTCTTGGGTGTCTGCGTGAACACCCGTACGCATACACCACGCTTCTGTGGACTCTCCTGAAGCGCTGGACTCTTCGTCTTGGTAGTAAGCTTCTTTCGTCCGTGGCGTACAAGTTGACTAATAGTTGGCACAAGCACTCCATCGACCGCTTGCACCCCACCGACCGGGGACTAAGCCAACAACTCCCCCCCCCCGACCCGGAATGCATTCCGGTCCGTTCCTGCTCCAGGCCTAAAAATGACGTCAAACGTCGATTTGGCGCCTGGAAACCCGAATACCCTATTTGTGTGTTCGTGCGTGGACTACCGCGCAATCACTCAGGTGAAGAAGCGCTTCGTGGAGACGGCTCGAAACCGCAGCCACCGCTTCCTCTTCTGCCTCTACGTCGGCTTCGGCTTCCGATGAGGCGGAGCGGAGCTAGATAGGGTTTCCTAACTCCGATACAACCTTGCGAGGATACCACAACAGAAAAACTTGAAGCAAGTCCTTCGTCCGCCACGACTTAGCGTGTCGGAGTCGTCGGCCGAAGGCCAGCGGCTTGAACCACTATAAAATTGACTCTTCTGGGCTAGCCCTTATTCGTCAATTCTTTAGAGCCCCATCGGCTACATCTTGCCGGCCGGTGATTTCCTCGTGCTCAACGAATTCAGCCTCGTGATCAAATTCCACTGGCGGAGTTGGCGGCGGATCATCCCGCTCTATACTCACTTGCCGGTAATAGTCCAAACCGGTGCCGGCAGGAATCAGCCTTCCCATCGTCACGTTCTCTTTGAGACCGCGAAGATGATCCACCTTACCCGAAATCGAAGCCTCAGTTAGTACACGTGTGGTCTCTTGGAACGATGCAGCCGAAATGAATGACTCAGTCGACAGCGAGGCCTTCGTGATCCCAAGCAACATTGGGCGGCCGACCGCTGGGCGACCACCCTCACCAATTATGCGTTCGTTCTCCGCCATAAAATGGGCGCGCTCAACTTGCTCATCTACGAGGAACTCCGTATCACCAATGTCTTCAATCTTGACCCAGCGCATCATCTGCCGAGCGATGACCTCGATATGCTTATCGTTGATAGTGACACCTTGAAGCCGGTAAACCTCCTGGATCTCATTAACGAGATAATTCTGCAGGGCTTTCTCACCAAGAACACTGAGAATGTCATGTGGATTACTTGGTCCGTCCATCAACGGCTCTCCAGCTCTGACGCGGTCACCCTCCTGAACGTTTACGTGCACACCTCTCGGCAGTGAGTACTCTCGAGGCTCTGCACCAGCCTCGTCAGGGACAATAATAATCTTACGTAGACCCTTCGCAACACTACCGTGATGGACAACACCCTCGATTTCACTGATGACTGCTGTCTCGCGCGGCTTTCTCGCCTCAAAGAGCTCCACCACACGCGGTAGCCCACCCGTAATATCCTTGGTTTTTGTCGTCTCCCGAGGAATCTTAGCCAGTACGTCACCGGCGTGTACCTCCTCACTATCGACAACCATCATATGCGCGTGCGAGGGCATATGATATTTCCGTAGTGCCTTGCCATCTTTCTTTCGCACCTCGATAGCCGGCTGCCTTTTCTCATCTGGGGAGTCCACGATGATAAGCCGAGACAATCCGGTCACCTCGTCGACCTCCTCGTGGGCGGTCATCCCTTCAACAATATCCTTGAAATGTACGATGCCGGGATGCTCAGTCACGATCGAGAAGGTATACGGATCCCACTCAACGAGTACCTCACCAGGCTCAACCTGTTGACCGTTCCGTACTCTGAGGTGCGCCCCGTAGACAACAGTGTAGCGTTCACGATCACGACCCTTGGCATCCTGGATAACCAGCGAGCCACTTCGGTTCATCACCACAAGCGCCCCCGCTCGCGCCTCAACAACCTGCAGTTCTTCAAACCGCACAGTGCCGGAATGCTTTGCTTCAAGCGTTGACTGCTCCGACACTCGCGAGGCAGTTCCACCAATGTGGAATGTTCGCATCGTTAACTGAGTCCCAGGCTCGCCGATCGACTGTGCAGCAATGACGCCAACTGCTAAACCACGCTCAACCAACTGACCCGTTGCCAAATCACGCCCGTAGCATTTTGTACAGACACCCCGACGCGACGAACACGTGAGCACCGAACGGATACGGACGCGCTCAATACCAGCTTCTTGGATATCCGAAGCCAACCTTTCCGTGATCTCTTCACCCTCATCAATAATTACAGCGTTCGTGATGGGATCATGAATGGGATCGAGTGTAACGCGACCGATAATCCGATCGCGCAGCGGCTCAATGATCTCTCCACTCTCTACGATCGCCCGGGCATCAATCCCATCCATCGTTCCACAATCATCCTTGGAAATGATTACATCCTGCGCGACATCAACTAAACGACGAGTCAGGTAGCCAGAATCAGCGGTTTTAAGTGCCGTATCGGCCAAACCTTTTCGCGCCCCATGAGTTGAGATGAAGTACTGCAACACAGTCAAACCTTCACGGAAGTTTGAGGTAATCGGCGTCTCGATAATCTCACCAGAAGGCTTTGCCATTAATCCGCGCATGCCGGCCAGCTGCCGAATTTGCTGCTTACTACCCCGAGCACCGGAATCAGCCATGATGTAGACCGGGTTGAAATTCCGGCCTGACGGGGCCGACTCGTCCATCTCTGCAAACATCTCGTCAGCGATTCGTTCGGTAACATCCGACCAAATCGCGATTACCTTGTTGTAGCGCTCACCGTTTGTGATCGACCCATCCAGATACTGTTGCTCAACCTTGATAACGTCAGCCCTCGCATTGTCAACAAGCTGCGCCTTTTCTGATGGGATAATCAGGTCATCAATACCGATAGATAGACCAGATTGAGTCGCGGAAAGGAAACCGAGATTCTTAATCACATCGAGCATACTGACGGTCTTCTCTAAACCGAACCGGAGATAACAGTACTGAACTAGCTGCTGCAGCCCTTTCTTCTTTAGCAAGCCATTAATAAACGGTACGCCGTCAGGCAGTGCGTTGTTAAAGATGACGCGCCCAACCGTCGTAGTGATAATCGTCTTGGATACCTGCTTCACGTCTGCATACAACACATCCTGATCAACGCGACTAGAGGATAGATCCATCAGTTCTCCACTCACCCTTAGCCGAATCGGTGACAGGGTCTCAACTTCACCTGCCTCCTTCGCATGAAGCACATCCTCTACGCAGCCGAACAGACGACCCTCCCCTTTGGCACCCGTTTTGGACTTAGTCAGGTAATAACAGCCCAGCACAATGTCCTGTGATGGCACCACGATAGGTGCACCGTTTGCTGGCGAAAGGATGTTGTTCGAGGACATCATCAGAACTGAAGCTTCGATCTGCGCTTCTGGACCTAGCGGGATATGAACAGCCATCTGATCGCCATCGAAGTCAGCATTGAATGCAGTGCAGACGAGCGGATGAATTCGAATTGCCTTTCCCTCCACCAGCACTGGTTCGAACGCTTGGATTCCAAGCCGATGAAGTGTCGGAGCCCGGTTTAGGAGCACGGGATGTTCACGGGTTACTTCCTCAAGAATGTCCCACACTTCAGGCTGGTGCTGCTCGACCATTTCCTTGGCCTGCTTAATAGTGGTCACGAGCCCACGCTCTTCAAGCTTGTTGTAGATAAAGGGCTTGAAAAGCTCCAGCGCCATCTTCTTTGGAAGGCCGCACTGATTCAACTTTAACTCCGGTCCGACTACAATGACCGAACGCCCGGAATAATCCACGCGTTTACCCAGCAAATTCTGCCGGAACCGACCCTGCTTCCCCTTAAGGGTGTCAGAAAGCGATTTCAATGGCCGGTTATTAGCGCCACGCAATACGCGACCTCGTCTGCCATTGTCGAAAAGCGCGTCAACTGCTTCTTGCAACATCCGCTTCTCATTCCGAATAATCACATCGGGAGCCTTGAGCTCCATTAACTTCTTGAGACGGTTATTGCGGTTAATCACACGGCGGTACAAATCGTTCAGGTCAGATGTAGCGAACCGTCCGCCATCGAGTGGTACGAGCGGACGCAACTCGGGAGGAATCACAGGAACCACGTCAAGAATCATCCACTCCGGCTTGTTATCAGAACGCCGAAAAGAATCAACCACTCGGAGCCGTTTTGAATATTTCAACTTCTTTTGTACCGACGTTTCACTCCGCATTAAGTCGCGGAGCTCTTCAGCTAGCTCATCCACACTGATGCGCTTCAGCAACTCCTTAATGGCCTCAGCGCCCATCTGCGCTTTAAACCCAAGACCTGGCTTTACCCTTGTTGCGCGGAACTGTTCTTCGTTCAGTAGTTGGTTCTGCTTAAATTCAGTATCACCGGGATCGATGACGACATAGGCCTCGAAGTACAGAATTCGCTCAAGGTCACGCAATGAGATATCCAACAAATGACCAATACGGCTTGGTAGACCTTTAAAGAACCAGACGTGACTGACCGGTGCCGCCAACTGAATGTGGCCGAGACGCTCCCTTCGTACTTTCGCTTGCGTAACTTCAACACCACACTTATCGCAGATTACACCCCTGTGCTTCATCCGCTTGTATTTCCCACAGAGGCACTCCCAATCTACGACCGGTCCAAAAATCTTCGCGCAGAACAAACCATCTCGTTCAGGTTTGAACGTTCGGTAGTTGATCGTCTCTGGTTTCGTCACCTCGCCATGCGACCATGAAAGTATTCGCTCGGGCGAGGCAAGACTAATCCTGATGTTGTCAAATTCTGTAGTTAACGAACCGCGGTCTGCAAAGCTTGGTCTCATAGATCCTTCATCGCAAATGTAGTTTCAGGGACCGGTCGTAGACCATGTCCAGATGGTGATTCAACCTACACTTCCTCGAGTTCTTTCTCCGTTGGTGGAAGCCCCTCTATCACTCTTGACGGCGTTTTCAATAATTCCACATCGAGGCAAAGAGCCTGTAACTCACGAATTAGCACGTTAAACGACTCCGGCAAGCCTGGTGTGAAGGACGTGTCATCCTTCACAATTGCCTCATAAAGCTTCGCACGCCCAGTGACATCATCAGACTTCGCAGTCAAGAGTTCTTGCAGTATGTGCGCTGCACCGTATGCCTCGAGCGCCCACACCTCCATCTCTCCAAACCGTTGGCCACCGAACTGCGCCTTGCCACCAAGCGGCTGCTGTGTGATCAACGAGTACGGGCCGATCGATCGCGCGTGAATTTTCTCATCGACTAAATGCGATAACTTGAGGATATAAATGTAGCCGACGGTCACATCTTGCTCGAACACCTCTCCAGTCATCCCGTCAAACAGTTGAGTCTTGCCGCCAGTCGGGTATCCCGCTTGCTCAAGCCAGCCCTTGATCTCCTTTTCAATGGCTCCATCGAAGACCGGAGTCGAAAAATATAGCCCGAGCGCATGTGCGGCCCATCCGAGATGAGTTTCAAGAATCTGACCGACGTTCATCCGTGATGGAACGCCGAGAGGGTTCAACACGATCTCAACTGGCGTTCCATCAGGCAGATACGGCATATCCTCTTCTGGCAGTATCCTCGCAATTACCCCCTTGTTACCGTGCCTCCCGGCCATCTTGTCGCCCACAGAAAGCTTTCGCTTCATAGCAACGTAGATCTTGACAAGCTTGATCACGCCTGGCGGCAACTCATCGCCACGCCGAATCTTCTCCTTTTTTTCTTCGAACTCTTGCCTAATGACTTCGACCGCTCGCGTGGTTCGGTTTTCGAGCCTATTCAAATCTTCCTCAAGTCGAGGATCGTCGGTTGCTATCGCCATCCTCGCGATCGCTTCATAAGGCATCCCTTCAAGCATCTCAACAGTAAGAACGGTTCCTTGATCGAGAAGTTTCACGTCACCATGGTCGCTGTACAGGTCTTTCCTCAACCTTTCCCCGGGGAGCATCTGGAGGAGGTGCTTCTTCACCTCGTCGTGAAAAATACGTATTTCATCCTTGAAATTCTTCTCCATCATCTCGAGCTCTTCAGCTTCAATCGCCTTGGCCCGGTCATCCTTCTCAATGCCCTTACGCGAAAAGATCTTCACGCCAACAATGATGCCGTCGATACCGGGAGGACATGTCAGAGACGCATCGCGCACATCACCAGCTTTCTCGCCGAAGATTGCACGTAACAGCTTTTCCTCAGGCGTGAGTTGAGTTTCGCCCTTAGGCGTCACCTTGCCAGCCAATACGTCGCCAGGTTTCACATAAGCGCCAATCCTAATAATTCCGCTTTCGTCGAGATCGTTCAAGAATCCTTCGGATACATTAGGAATGTCTCGGGTGATTTCCTCAGGACCGAGCTTCGTGTCACGAGCTTCAATCTCGAATTCCTCTATATGAATCGACGTGTAGTAACCGTCTCTAACCATCCGTTCGGAAACGAGAATTGCATCCTCGAAATTGTAACCACGCCAAGGCATGAACGCGACCAAAACATTTTGACCAAGTGCTAATTCGCCGAGCTCTGTGCAGGGTCCATCTGCAAGCGCCTGGCCCATTTCCACACGTTGTCCGGCGCGGACGATCGGTTTCTGATTGATACACGTATTCTGATTTGACCGTTTAAACTTAATCAGGGGGTAAGTGTCAGGCTTCATATCGGCAGCAGTCTTAACACCACTATCGACTCGCACCACAATGCGCTGTGAATCAACATAATCAACCGTTCCACCACGACGCGCGCTCACGACTGACCCTGAATCGCGCGCCGTGATGTACTCCATACCCGTGCCTACAAACGGCGCACGTGCCCGTAGTAACGGCACTGCCTGACGTTGCATGTTCGATCCCATCAACGCTCGATTTGCATCGTCATGTTCTAGGAATGGAATCAGCGAGGCCGCGACAGATACGAGCTGTTTCGGTGAAACATCTATGAAATCAACCTTTTCACGTGGCGCTAGAATGAACTCGCCTGCCCGGCGTGCGTTGACACGGTCACCTGCAAGCATTCCCTGCTCGTCAACGGAGGCATTTGCTTGCGCAATGACGTATTGGTCCTCTTCCCAAGCAGACAGATAGAATGAGTGCGGTTCGAATTCCGCCGCACGCTTCTTCCGCGACTTTACCGTAGCGTTCTCGTCAAGTACTTCCTGCAATTCGACGATATCGCCGATCTTGAATTGCGTCCCACCAGCGTTGGTAATGAGGACTGCATCACTTACATGGCCGTTATTGACACGGCGGTAGGGCGCCTCAATAAACCCGAACTCGTTGATTCGGGCGTAGCAGGACAAAGAAGAGATCAAGCCTATATTTGGACCTTCCGGCGTTTCGATCGGACAGATCCGTCCATAGTGTGTCGGATGGACGTCGCGTACCTCGAACCCAGCACGTTCACGTGATAGACCGCCTGGCCCAAGCGCCGACAAACGACGCTTATGGGTGACCTCCGAGAGCGGATTGGTCTGATCCATAAATTGAGACAGTTGGGAAGATCCAAAAAACTCTCGGATCGCAGCCATGACCGGTTTAGCGTTGATCAGATCATGCGGCATCGCCGTCGTCATTTCTTGGTAGATAGACATTTTTTCTTTAATTGCCCGTTCCATCCGTACCAAGCCAATCCGAAATTGATTCTCAAGCAACTCACCAACCGACCGGACACGGCGATTACCTAGATGGTCGATGTCATCAACGTTCGCGGGATTTCGTCTTAGCTTTAAGAGGTAGCTAATCACCTCGAAGAAATCCTGAGGATGAAGAATCTTCTCATCAAGAGGAGTGTCGAGCTTCAGCTTAGTGTTGAGTTTTAAACGACCGACACGAGAGAAATCATATTTACGATGATTAAAAAACATGCCCTCAAAAAGCGATCGCGAGCTATCAAGCGTTGGTGGATCGCCTGGTCGCAAACGACGATAGATCTCGATTAGAGCTTCTTCATGGGTTCTAACCATGTCTTTTCTGAGGGTAGTCGAAAGGACAGGGCCAATCTCGTCGCTCTCCGGAAAGAAGATCTCGAGAACTTCAACGTCCTTTTCCTCCGCCATCGATATCACCCGCGGCGTGACCTCCTCATTGGCCTCGAGAATCACTTCACCAGTAGCGGGGTCGACCACATCGGCGGCTGCAAAGGCACCATCAAGCTCTGCGGCAGAGATTTCGATCGACTTAACCCCTGCATTTTTCAGTTCGGTCACTACAGCACTAGTGAGCTTCTTGCCGGGGAGTACGGAGGTGTCGGAACCAGGAATATCCAGGCTCGTTGCCGCTCGACGGCCAACGATTGACTCCTGGACCATCCACCGCAGACTACCCTGATTAACTTGGAGCGTGTCGACAGTGTAAAAGTTTCGAATAATCTCGTCGGTACTCCGCAGTCCTAAAGCGCGCAAGAAAACGGTCGCCAGAAACTTGCGCTTTCGATCGATGCGTATGTAAAGCAAATTTTTTGCGTCGTACTCGAATTCGACCCACGATCCCCGATACGGGATAATCTGCGAAACAAAGGACGTCTTGTCGGACGAGTGAAAGAACGCTCCTGGTGAACGGTGAAGCTGTGAAACGATTACACGCTCGGTTCCATTAACGATGAACGTGCCGTTCTCAGTCATCAACGGAACATCGCCGAAGTAAACCTCCTGCTCTTTGATGTCACGAATGGATTTGACCCCAGTTTCAGGGTCCCTATTCCACACAACTAAGCGAATGGTGACCTTGAGCGGCACGGCATAGGTCATCCCTCGTTCTTGGCATTCCCCGACGTCATATTTCGGTTTCAACACAACGGAAGTGTCACAGACCTCGCACGTGTCACCCTGCGCGAGGTTCGCCTGTCCACACTCGGGACATAGCACTTCCCCTAAACCATCGGAACCTGCGATCAACATCACCCCACAGCCTTCGCATGGAATCCGAAGGTGCTTTAATCCGGAGAGTCGACCACATCGACACTCCCAATTTCCAATCCAGTAATCGATGAACTCAAGTGACGAATTCTCACGAAAATCGCTAATCGGAAAAACCGACTTGAAGACCGATTGCAGTCCAGCATCCAGGCGCTCCGCTGGCAGTTGATTCATCTGCAAGAAGCGCTCGTATGATTTCCGCTGGATATCAATGAGATTGGGAATCGGTATTGTGGTGTTGATCTTCGAAAAATCGATGCGTTCTCGATAAACGTTCTTAGGTAGGCTGTTGTACATACTTGAGTGAACTCATGGCACGGCGATTAAACCGTTCCTGTGGAAAAAAAACGTTATCAACTCTGACTCGTGGCACCATCTAGCAGACCTAGTGCACACGAACCCCGTTCGACAAGTGCCACCCTGGCCTCAACTGGCATAGCACTCCCTACAGACGCAACAGCTACTTGATCTCGACTTTGGCGCCGACTTCTTCAAACTTCTTCTGGATTGCTTCAGCCTCGTCCTTCGGCACACCTTCCTTGACAGCCTTAGGCGCGCTTTCGACTAAATCCTTTGCTTCCTTCAATCCTAGGCTAGTGACTTCACGAACGGCTTTAATGACATTAATTTTCTTGTCGCCAATCTCAGTGAGAGTAACCGTAAACTCGGTCTGCTCTTCTGCTGCCGCACCACCGGCACCCGGCGCAGCTACCGCTCCCGCCATGGCCACTGGCACCGCGGCTGACACACCCAGCTCTTCCTCAAGGGCTTTAACAAGCTGCGAAAGCTCCATCACAGAGATTCCCTTGATGTATTCAACTATTTGTTCCTGCGTAACATCAGCCATCATTTATTCTCCTGACGTAAGACGAGCGCACGCAGCACGGATAGCGCCACGAATTAATCGCCTTTCTTTCCTTCAATCTGTGCAAGCACATTCATAAAATCTCGCGGAACTCCACCCAGCACTGTGACCAACCGAGTCATCGGGGCCTGCAGTACGGACAGAAGCTTGGCGTAGAGTTCAGGCTTGCTAGGCAGCGTTGCTAGTTCGTCCACCTCCGCAGGCGTGAAGTTCCGTCCCTGGACAATGGCTGCCTTAACCTTAAGTCCAGGGGCCGTCTTTGCAAAGATGGTGAGCGTCTTCGCCAACGACACTGGATCGGCGTCGGAATAGGCTACAGCCGTTGGACCTTGAAACATTTCACCCAACGACTCGAAAGCACTCCCTTGTATCGCCTTCTTGGCAAGCCTGTTCTTAACTACTCGATACTGGCCATCCGCAGCACGTACCTGTCGACGCAACTCCGTAGCTTTAGGAACATCTAGACCCTTAAAGTCTACGAGCAATACGCTATCCGCTGACTTAAACAGCGACGCTAACTGTTGCTGCTCAACCTCTTTTTCCGCTCTCGTAACTGCCATGACTTACGCCATTTCCGCAACCGCGGGATCGACCTTCACTCCTGGACCCATCGTCGACGACACCGTCAGACTTCTCAAATACTTACCTTTCGCAGCAGCGGGTTTCGCCTTCATGACGCTCGACACAATCGCCTGTGCGTTGTCGATAAGATTCTGTTTCGGAAATGAGACTTTACCAATCGGCGCATGAATAATGCCGGTCTTGTCCACGCGAAACTCCACCTTCCCCGCCTTGATCTCTTTCACGGCCTTCCCGATATCAACGGTGACCGTTCCAGTCTTTGGATTAGGCATTAACCCCCGCGGACCGAGCACCTTCCCAAGCTTTCCGACTGATCGCATCATATCCGGCGTGGCCACTACTGCCTCGAAATCGATCCAGCCAGCCTGAATTTTTTCTACAATTTCTTCACCACCGACAAGGTCCGCGCCGCTCTCCTCAGCCTCCTTTTGCTTTTCGCCGACCGCAATTGCTAGCACGCGTTTACTCCTACCAAGTCCGTGCGGAAGAACAACTGTGCCACGCACCATTTGATCTGCGTGTTTCGGATCAACCCCTAGACGAAGCGCCATTTCAACCGTCTCATCGAACTTGGCAAACTTCACCTGTTGCACGAGCGGAATCGCGTCCTCAAGCTTCAGCAATGCCTCCGGAACCTTCTCCTTAGCCATCTTGAACTGCTTTGTCATCCGCTGCATCTGCACACCTTCAAGTCTTGCGGGGTTACCCGGTGACGTCTAACCCCATCGACCGTGCCGTTCCGCACACAATCTTTACTGCAGACTCTAGGGACTCGCAGTTCAGATCGGGCATCTTTACCTTGGCTATCTCCTCAACATCCTTGGTCGTTATTGTCCCCACCTTAGTCTTATTGGGCTCACCTGAACCCTTAGCGATATTAGCAGCGCGCTTAAGCAGTACCGCCGCCGGCGGGGTCTTAGTGATAAAGGTGTATGAGCGATCAGCGTAAACCGTAACGACTGCGGGAATAATGAGCCCGTCTTGACCTGCCGTCTTTGCATTAAACGCCTTGCAAAAGTCCATGATGTTCAACCCGTGTGGACCGAGCGCCGTGCCTACAGGAGGCGCAGGCGTTGCCTTACCGGCAGCAATCTGAAGCTTCACCTGGGCTAGAACTCTCTTCGCCATACTTCCACTCGCACTCCAACACAGGTGTCGCGGAAACCCTATTCTAGAGCTTCTCCACCTGCAAAAAATCTAGCTCTACCGGCGTTGCACGGCCGAAAATCGTCACCATAACCTTCAAAGTGCTCTTATCGAGGTTGACCTCGTCAACCGTGCCGCTAAAGTTCGTAAAAGGTCCCTCGTTGATGCGCACCTGGTCGCCCTTATCAAACATGTACTTCGGCTTTGGCTTTTCGGCGGCAACAGTGACCTGATGCAGAATCTGATCGACTTCCTCTCGAGTCAGGGGGGTCGGCTTCACGCCGGCGCCCACAAAGCCCGTGACCTTCGGCGTGTTCTTGACAACGTGCCAGGTATGGTCGGACATATTCATCTCGACCAATATGTAGCCTGGAAAGAAACGCTTCGAACTAACAACTTCCCGGCCGGCTCGCATTTCCAGTACGTTTTCAGTCGGAATCAGAACCTCGCCAATTTCGTTCTGCAGTTCGTAGGCCTGGACACGCTGTGCGAGCGATTCCGCCACCTTATTCTCAAAACCAGAGTAGGTGTGCACGATATACCACTGCTTTGTTATGACTTCTGTCATGCGACACCAAACGCATTGAACACCCGCCCAATCACGGCGTTGAGCAATAGATCGATCCCCCAAAGATAAATACCGAAAAAGATCGACGTCAGTATGACCACAAAGGTCGTCGCGTACACTTCCTTCTTCGACGGCCAGGTCACGCGTTCCAGTTCGTTCCGAACCTGGGCCAAAAAGGTTCGCGACTGATCCCAAAACCCTATTACACCGCTCATCGTACCGTCTCGACCGTTTCGCCTCCTCCTCTGCAAGCAGATGGAGGACGTGGATGGCAGGCCAGGAGGGACTCGAACCCCCAGCCCCCGGTTTTGGAGACCGGTGCTCTACCAATTGAGCTACTGGCCTACAACAATAAAATTCCGCCTACCTCGTCTCCCGATGGGTCGTATGCGTCCGACACCACCGACAGAATTTCTTAATCTGCAGACGATCAGACATAGTCCTTTTGTTCTTGGTCGTGCTGTAGTTACGCCGCTTACACTCGTTGCACGCCAACGAAATAATGTCGCGCATTAACTGGTCCTCAATCCCGTATCCCTACTCCACAATCTCGGTAATAGTACCAGCCCCAACCGTACGGCCGCCTTCACGAATTGCGAACCGCAACCCTTTCTCCAGCGCCACCGGTGTGATCAACTCTACCGCCACTGTTACGTTATCCCCCGGCATTACCATCTCTACACCTTCAGGTAATGTTGATACTCCCGTCACATCCGTTGTACGTAGATAAAACTGTGGTCGATACCCGTTAAAAAACGGCGTGTGACGCCCGCCTTCGTCCTTCGTCAGCACGTAGACTTCACCCTTGAACTTCGTGTGTGGCGTGATCGAGCCAGGCTTGGCCAACACCTGCCCACGCTCCACGTCGTCCTTCTCTGTCCCCCGCAGTAACACACCCACGTTGTCCCCTGCAACGCCTTCATCCAGCAGTTTCCGAAACATTTCAACTCCGGTCACCACCTTCTTCTGTGTCTCTGCAAAGCCAACAATCTCAATCTCTTCGCTGACTAGCACCTTCCCTCGTTCTACACGGCCCGTCACCACTGTGCCGCGCCCGGAAATTGAGAAGACATCTTCAATCGGCATCAAAAACGGCTTGTCCACATCCCGCTCTGGAAGTGGGATGTATTCATCCACCGCGGCCATCAATTCCTTAAGCGATTTGGCCGCCTCCTCGTCTCCCTCCAGCGCTTTCAAGGCAGAGCCCTTTATCACCGGCAAGTCGTCCCCTGGAAATTTATATGTGTTCAGCAGTTCCCGTACTTCCAGCTCCACCAGCTCCAGGAGTTCCGGATCGTCCACCGCATCAACCTTATTCAGGAACACCACCAAATACGGCACTCCTACCTGCCGCGCTAGCAGGATATGCTCCCGTGTCTGGGGCATCGGTCCGTCAGTTGCCGCCACAACTAAAATCGCACCATCCATCTGCGCCGCTCCCGTGATCATGTTCTTCACGTAATCGGCGTGTCCCGGGCAATCCACGTGTGCATAGTGACGATTCTCCGTGGTGTACTCCACGTGTGCCGTTGCGATGGTAATTCCCCGCTCTCGTTCTTCCGGTGCGTTGTCGATCGAGTCGAATGACCGGAATGACACCTTGTCGTCCCCAGCCGACAGCACTTTCGTAATCGCTGCCGTTAACGTCGTCTTTCCGTGGTCAATATGGCCAATTGTGCCGATGTTGACGTGTGGCTTCGATCGATCAAATTTTTCCTTCGCCATGGCTTATCCCTCTCTTCCCCACTCTACCGGCATCGTCCAACCAGCATCCGCAGATGCTGGAGCCGATGACCGGGATTGAACCGGTGACCTCGTCCTTACCAAGGACGCGCTCTGCCAACTGAGCTACATCGGCCACGAATTCGACAATGAAACTCGTCACCCGTCAGCGGCATATTAACCGCCACACACTTATCATCAAGCTCGTTTGGCTTACATCCCCGAAGATGGAGCGGGAGACGGGGGTCGAACCCGCGACCAACAGCTTGGAAGGCTGTGACTCTACCACTGAGTTACTCCCGCGAATCCCCCTCACCCGAGCCACCAAACCCGTCATCCCCTCGGCCAAGGGGCCACTCACTCTTGGTGGCGAGGGGAGGATTCGAACCTCCGAAGCCGCTAGGGCGACAGATTTACAGTCTGTTGCGTTTGACCGCTCCGCAACCTCGCCAACTCTTCATCGTCGCTCAGCGACCCGTTCCATCGCCAGCGTCGGTTCTGGGTTGCCTTCCTCCAAAAAAAAGTCATAAGTCGCAAATGGTGATACAGCAGAAGTCGATGCGCCAAATCACATGTCGCACGCCGCTCTCCGAATGTGATTTAGTAACAAAGATGAGGCCCGAACTCGAAATCGAAGCGCGCCTTGCATTCGAAAACCCATGGAGCTGGCGGAGGGATTTGAACCCCCGACCGGCTGATTACAAATCAGCTGCTCTACCTGACTGAGCTACGCCAGCCAGACAAAACGGGTACTCTAGCACGTATCATGCCATCCCGCAACCAATTATGGACTCAGCATTTAGCTCCGTTTCCACCAGAACAGTCACAATACCCATTTAGGGATGAGCTTCAGGCGGTGGCTCGCTGGCGCACAGCTTCAAACAAGGCAATACCGGCCGCAACAGAGACATTGAGACTCGCCAGCTGACCCGCCATGGGGATTGAGACGAGCCAATCGCAGCGGTCACGAACCAGCCGGCGTAATCCTTTTCCTTCACCACCAAGAACAAGAGCAGTTGGCCGTGTGAGGTCCACCTGGTCATACCGGTGACTGGCCGCTCCATCGAGCCCAACCGTCCACACACCAGCTGCCTTGAGAGTCTCGAGGGTTCTCGCAATATTTACCACCCGAACAAGCCGGATATGTGCAACTGCACCAGCCGAAGCTTTTGATGCCACCCCGTCTAGCCGTGCTGCCCGCCGTGACTGTCTGATCACCCCGTCCACCCCAGCAGCTTCAGCTGTCCTTAGAATCGCTCCAAGATTCTGCGGGTCCTCGATACCGTCGAGGACAACCAACAGTGGATTACTATTAGCCTGTAGAAGGTCCTCGAGGGTATAGGCCCGCGGTTGGTCAACGTCGGCAACAACTCCCTGGTGCAGTCGGCCTCTGGATGAACGCAGGAGTTGGGCATCGGAGCAGCGCCGCACGGAAATGCCTGAGGCTTCAGCCATCCTTACCAATGCACGCAGACGGGAACGCGGTGGATCCTCGACCCTCACCAACTTAACCTGGCCGGCTCGCAACGCTTCCGTAACCGCATTAATGCCGTAAATAACCATTTTGCAAGTAACAAGCGCCGACAGCCACCTTAGCTAAGTCCGAGTGCAGCCGCAAACGCTGCGGCTCGCTCCCGGCACCCGACAATTGGACTCAAACCGGAAGTGGAGGAAAGCTCTGCACCCCGGTCAATCGCTGGAACCACTGAATCAAGCTCCATGCCATCACTATGCCCAGTCAAAACGATCCGGATCGGGTGAAACAACGTACGGCCCCTACAGTCCGTCTCGTTTCGCAAGGCGGTCTTCAGTTCGCGAAAGCCTTCCATGTCTAACCTCGAACGGTGCGCGAGCTCAGCGGCCAGCGCTTTAATCACCCGTCGAGCCTCGGGTTGAGAGACCTCGCACTGAATCTCTGGGTCCATTAGTGTGCCGGGAACATCGAACTCAAATAGAAACTTAAGCCGTTCGGGAATCTGCTCAAGACGATCGACTGCACCCACGGCCAGGTGCGCGATGTACTTCAGAAACGCCGTGCCGTCACTATCAGGGCCGACTGCGAAACCCGCCTTCTCAAAAAACGGGACAACTAAAGTCGCCAGCCGTTCCGCCGACAGTGCCTTAAGGTTGTGTCGGTTCAGCCAGCCTAATTTTTCAGGGTCGAAGATTCCTGCGCTTCGACTGACATCAGCGATTCGAAATCGTCTGGCTAGTTCTTCGATAGGGAGAATCTCATCGTCACCGCCGGGTGACCAGCCGATAAGTGCAAGGTAGTTCGTGAGCGCTGCGGGAAGATAACCACGCTCACGCATTTCCTCTACCGAAGTGGAACCATGCCGCTTGGATAGCGGAGCTCGGTCAGGCCCCATAACCAGCGCCAGATGAGCGAAGCGTGGCTGCACGAATCCCAACGCTTCGTAAAGAAGAAGCTGGCGGGGTGTATTTGAGATGTGATCCTCCCCGCGAACAACATGAGAAATTTTCATCAGTGCGTCGTCAACAACAACAGCAAAATTGTAGGCTGGACGGCCGTCTGACCGCATGATGATCGGATCGCCTATGATCTCGCCGCTGAAGCTAACGGTCCCCCGAACGAGATCATCGAACTCAACCTGATCGACCTCAGGCACCGCAAAACGAATCGCAGCGGGTTCTCCAGCATCCAATCGGCGCCGGACGATATTAGTTGCCAATGTTCGACATGTTCCTGGATAACGTGTAGGCCGACCTGCTGCCACGGCAGCTCGACGATTTGCCTCCAATTGGTCGAATGAACAGAAGCAGTGGTAAGCAGCCCCACGTCCGAGCAATTCATCGGTATAGGCCTTGTAGGTATCGAGACGTTCTGATTGGCGATAAGGACCAAATGGACCACCAAGGTCGGGACCCTCGTCCCAGGTAATGCCCATCCATTGCAAATCCTGAAGGATGCCCTCTTCAAACTCTCGGGTTGAGCGTTCGGTATCGGTGTCTTCAATCCTCACAACCATTGTGCCATTGGCACCTCTAGCAGCCAGCCAGTTGAAGAGCGCTGTCCTGGCATTGCCAACATGCAAATAGCCGGTCGGACTAGGCGCAAAGCGAAGTCTCATGAAGGTACGCTCTCCGTCGACAGATGGTCAGCTGGCCCCAACTGCACTATTGCATGAACAGCGATAGCCTCACCGTGGCCGAGAGGTCCAATACCCTCATTCGTTTTACCCTTGATGCCAACGTCGGCCACTGTAATGCCGATAGACGCCGCGATATTCTCACGCATCGCATCGATATACGGACCGAGCCTAGGCGCTTCCGCAATCACAACGACGTCAACATTTCTTACGGTAAACCCTCGGTTGCGTACGATTTCGTATACCCCTGCCAATAAGTCCAGGCTTGATGCATCCTTCCATTTTCGCTCTGAGTCGGGGAAGTGTTGACCTATATCTCCCGCTGCAGCCGCGCCCAATATTGCATCAGCTAGCGCGTGGCACACGGCATCTGCGTCCGAGTGACCAAGCAACCCGGACGCATGAGGAATGGTTACGCCACCAAGAACCAGTGAACGTCCCTCGACAAGACGGTGTAAATCGTATCCAATTCCTATGCGCATTTCAGCATTAGCCTCGGACCGCCCAACGCGCGCCCGGGCGATTTCTAAATCTCGTGCCGTAGTCAACTTAACATTACCTAGATCCCCATCAACCAGACACACCGTATGTCCAGCACGCTCAACTAGCATTGCCTCATCTGTGACTTCCATACCAGCCGCGCCAAACGCCAGTCCATCCTCTAACACGCTTCGGCGAAATACTTGCGGGGTCTGAGCTAAGTAAATAGTGTCCCTTGGAAGCGTCGTATCAACAATGAGTGAACCGTCTGCTCTATCAACCAGTTTCACAGTATCCTGCGCAACAAGTGCCGCAATTGCAGCACCATTTTCAAGACCAGCATCCAAAGTACGATCGATGACTTCTGCGGAAACGAACGGGCGTGCAGCGTCATGCACGGCCACCAAATCGGCATTGTGGGGAACAAGAGCGAAGCCCATCGCTACAGAGTCCTGGCGACGCGGTCCTCCCCCAACAACACGTGTTGGCGTTCGCCGACTGGAAAGGTCTGCGGCGTAGCGTGCCGTCAATTCGGTCGGTAGAACGACAATAATCTCATCAACCCGTGGATGTCGGTCGAACGCATCCAGACTATGGCCAAGCACTGTTGTGTCACCCAGTGCCAAAAACTGTTTGGGAATCTCTGCCCCCATCCGAAAACCACTACCCGCCGCTGCGACGATGGCCACAATGTGCATAGACTGTTCCAACTCTCTACTTGGCTTCCAGTTGCTTCCTAGCAGCCCACGACATGATTGCGCGGGGACCTATGAATTGCATCACACGCGCAGTCACTGTATCTACCGTCGAAGCCACAACGCTCGAATCCACATCAAGTGGAGCGAATACAACAACCATCGCGCTCGTGGTCGAGGAAGTGATCATGGTGCGTACCGAATCTGACGAGGGGTTACCAAACGCACCGGTCTGGTCGCTAAGAACCAGCCGACCATCCACATGGACGTCGTCTTTTCGGATTCCTGAATAAGCCTCACCCTGGCGACCGCGTCGACATTCAATCACACCATGGATTTGATCGGCGTCATAAAGGCCAAAGGGTAACCGAGACTCTACAGAACACCAGTTACACACATCAACCAGAGCGTTGACTCGCGGTAGCGGTTCGCCCCGACGTACGCGCCTGAGCAATGCCTCTGATGAGGGACGGCGCTTCGTCGGATCGATTCCGAGCCTCCGATACAATCCGCGAACGGCCATGGTCACGTCGTCATGGCCATCTGTAGCCCGGAGTGCAGTGGCGGCCTCAGCCAAAGGCTCATCCAACGAAGGTTCACGAATCACAACGCTGAAATCGGTTACTCGAATTCCCACTAAACGAACAAAGGCACCTAGCTCTGGCGTGATCGAAATGTTGACCTCCGCACCCTGGCCGGCGGCGGACATCATTGTTTGATTACCGTTCCACTCTGGGCTCTCTCGGCATCATCACCACCCAAAGCTGTTGAAACGATGTGCTGGACCCGCTCGGCTAGTTCCGCTGCTTGGCCACGTGATAGACCCTTAGTCATAATCGGTCGGTGTACGGTCAGCGTCACCTGGCCCGGACAAGTCATGAGTCGTCCACGGCGCATTATGTGACGACTGCCGTTGACCGTCAGCGGCACCACCGGCATACCAGCCTCAATGGCCAGAACGAAGATTGCTCTCTTAAATTCCCGGAGACTTCCATCAATCGATCGTGTGCCTTCAGGAAATACGATTAAGGAGAGGCCGAGGCGCATGATGCTCGTAACCCGTCTGAAAACCTCAGTACCCGGCCTCGACCGATCGACGAGCACGTGCCCAGTGCGCCTCAGATGACACCCTAACATTGGAAATCGACCCAGTGACTCCTTTGCGATGATTCGTAGTTGGAACGGTAGTGACAAAAAAATAATTGGGATATCGTAAATGCTTTGATGATTCGCGGTGAAGACATAGGTTTCATGCGGTGCTAGAAGATCCTGACCATGAACATCAACATTCACTCCGGTCGTCGCCAAAATCAACCATGACCAGGTACGGGCACAAAGATGGCCAAAGTCGCCACGCCCACCGAAGACACTTGAACCAATCGACAGTACACCCAACACAATGGTGTACACACCAATCATAGGAATCAGAAAAAAAACGGTTCGCCACCAATGAAATGGAAAAGTCGACACTGCGTAATCAGCTCAAGCGATCAATACATCGAGTGCCTCGTCAACAGCCCGTACAGGGATCGTTTCAAAGTCCTCGATATCAAGTTTCTCGTGATTGGCTGCAGGCACAACACAGCGCCGAAACCCGAGCTGTGCTGCTTCTCGGACCCGGAGTGCAGCTTGGCTAATGCCCCGCACCTCACCCGCCAGTCCAACCTCTCCGAAGACGGCAGTACTCGCGTCAATCGGGCGGTTACGAACGCTTGACGCAACAGCCGCGACAATTCCTAAATCAGCCGCGGGCTCGTTTACATTCATTCCACCTGCGATGTTCACGAAGACGTCATCGCCAGATACGTTGAGACCAACTCGCTTCTCTAATACCGCTAGCAGTAGCCCAAGACGATGCTGGTCAATTCCGCTCGCCGTACGACGAGCCGTGCCGTACGTACTTGTGCTAACGAGAGCCTGCACTTCGACAAGGATTGGTCGAGAGCCCTCTACACAACAAAGGACGGCCGAGCCCGGTGCGCCAGCGGACCGCTCCGCGAGAAACAGCTGCGAAGGATTGGGCACTGGCCGAAGTCCACCGTCAGTCATTTCAAAAACGCCGAGCTCGCTCACAGCTCCATACCGATTCTTTACAGCACGAACTATCCGATGGGACTGATACCGCTCCCCTTCGAAGTACAACACGGTGTCAACGATATGCTCTAGCGTCTTGGGTCCGGCGAGTGCGCCGTCCTTGGTGACATGACCGACGAGAAATGTTGGAATGTGATGGCTCTTGGCACTGAACAGCAACTGGGTGGCCGCTTCGCGGATTTGACCAATGCTTCCAGGTGCCGACTGCAACTTGGGCGAAAACACAGTCTGCACAGAGTCAATGACGATGAGCGCTGGCTGTCGGCGTGCAATCTCCTCCAGAATCCGTTCCAGACAGGTTTCAGCAAATAAGAAAAGCGGGGCCTGGCCTATACCCAGGCGTTCGCCCCGAACTTTGATTTGATGCTCTGATTCTTCCCCGGAACAATAGAGCACCGGCCCGCTCACGGCCGCAACACGAGCCGCCGCCTGCAAAAGTAGGGTCGATTTACCAATCCCGGGTTCTCCTCCAAGGAGAACCAACGACCCGGGTACTGCGCCACCACCAAGTACTCGATCGAGCTCATTAATACCAAGTGACAAACGGTCCATTTGGGCCATTTCGACATCGGCATATAGACGCGCGCCTTCCGTTGACGTGAGGCCCAGTCTGGCCTCGTCATCCGACGGTGCTGGACCGACCCGTTCCTCAACGAAAGAGTTCCATGCGTCGCAACCCGGACACCTTCCAAGCCACTTTGACTCCTGGGCACCGCAGGTTTGACACACAAAGCAGGTACGGGACTTCATTCTTCGCACACCACCTGCACGCTGTCGTCCATTAGTGACGATCGCCGACTCAATGATGTGTCGTCGTTTGGTTCTCGAAGCGCGTGATTTCTTTGAGAAACGCTAAACGCACTGTGCCGGTCGGACCGTTCCGTTGCTTACCAATGATTACTTCAGCAGTGTTCTCATTCTCGGGCTTACGGTCATACACATCTTCACGGTAAATGAACAACACTACATCAGCGTCCTGTTCAAGCGCGCCCGACTCGCGAAGATCTGAAAGCTGAGGGCGGTGTTCAGAACGCGACTCCGGCGCTCGGCTGAGTTGCGATAAGGCAACAACTGGGACCTCAAGCTCCTTTGCCAAACCCTTTAGGGAACGAGAAATCGACGCCAGTTCTAAGTTCCTGTTTTCGAACCGCCCGCGACCTTGCATCAACTGAAGGTAATCGATAATCAGCAGGTGCAGACCGTGCTCTGACTTCAGTCGGCGCGCTTTAGCGCGCATCTCAAGAACACTAAGTGACGTCGAGTCATCGATAAACACGCGGGCCTCCCCCAAAACTCCGAGGGCCTCCGACAACTTCTTATATTCCTCACTACCGAGAAAACCACCGCGGAACTTGTGTGCGTCGATTCTGGCCTCAGAAGTGAGCATCCGAAGGAATAACGCCTGCTTCGACATCTCCAGGCTAAACACGCCAACCGTCTTTTCGGTTTTGGTGGCCACGTGTTGCGCGATATTCAGAGCCAAGCTGGTCTTACCCATTGACGGCCGCGCCGCTATGATCACCAAATCGGACGGCTGAAACCCAGACGTCAACCTGTCGAGGTCTGTGAAGCCACTTGGGACGCCCGTAAGAAAGCCTTGTTGATTCTCGAGCTTTTCAAGGGTTTCAAGACCGCCCGGGACAAGATCACGAAGGCTTTGAAAACCTTCTGTTAGCCGACCATCAGCAATCTGAAAGATCTCTGATTCCGCTTGGTCCAGTTGGACCTCTGGCTCAACTTCAGCCTGGTAGGCCGTTGTGAGAATCTTGTTGGCGGAGCCAATGAGGCTGCGGAGAGTCGCTTTTTCCTTAACGATTTTTGCATAGTACTCAACGTTTGTTGATTTTGGTACGCCGTCGACGAGCGCTGCAATGTAAGCTGGGCCACCTACCTCATTTAAGTTACCCGCGCGGTTCAGCTCTTCCTTGAGCGTAACGAGGTCAATAACTTCATCGCGCTCAAAAAGACTGACCATCTTGTCAAAGATTTGTTGATGGGCATGCCGATAGAAATCTGGAGAATCGATTAGCTCGGCCGCACGATTAAATTGCTCGTTGTCAATGAGCACGGCTCCGAGTACGGCCTTCTCGGCCTCTAAATTGTGAGGAAGTGACCGCTCAGATACAGGTGTCTCAGGCATAGCTAACGTGTCCGTCGCTGCCCGGTGCGATTACCCCACCAGATACCGTTATGAGGGTCACACTGAACCTTTTAGCACGAAGCCGTATAGGCCAAGCGCCGTGAGCCACGCAGTTTACCAAAGACAGCGAGGGAGAGAAGACGTTTCCCTAACTCCTTACTCGTCTACGACTTCTTTAATGACCTTGAGTGCGACCTGCGCCGTTACTTCGCGGTGTACCTTCACCGGAATGGAAAACTCACCTAGCTCCCTAATAGGCTCACCCAATTGAATCTTGCGCTTGTCCACATCGATCTGTTGAGCCGCCAGACTCTCCGCAATATCAGCTGCGGTGACCGAACCGTATAAGGTGTCCTGCTCACCCACACGCCGCGCGATAACACACTCGGCCGAACCCAAACTCGCTGCGAAAGCCTCTGCCGTTTGTTTATCGGCCGCTTCACGGACCTCGGCGAGTTTCCGCTCGCGTTCAATCTGTCGACGGTTATTTTCCGTTACCGGCAAGGCTAGCTTCCGCGGTAGGAGGTAATTCCGAGCGTAGCCCCTTGCGACCTTGACAACATCACCACGCCGCCCAAGGTTATCGATGTGTTCCCGAAGAATGATATCCATGCATTCACTCCGACGGCCCAGTGCCCTCAGTAACCGACCAGCCTGCAGACCCTAATCTGTTACGTAGGGTATGAGCGCCAACTGACGAGCACGTTTAATTGCCGTCTGCAATTTTCGTTGGTGCGTCGCGCATGTCCCTGAAAGGCGACGCGGCTGGATCTTGCCACGCTCAGGGATGAACGGCATCAGCATCCGCGCATCCTTATAGTCAATGTAATCGACCTTTTCGACACAAAACCGACACACTTTTCTACGGCGAAACAGACCGCTTTTTCGGCCGCCACGGTCATCCTTCTTTTTGCTGTCCTTGCGACCACCACGACCACTTCGTTTTCCAACCATAAACTCCCCTTATTCCTTTTCTTCAGCCGCTGCCTCTACGGGAGGTCGCGCAGCTGGGGCCTCCGGCGGTAATCCACGCCCAGCCCGACGGCGCTTACGCGTTTCGGCTCGTCTGGTTGCAGTGCGCTCGGCGACGTGAAGCTCTTCGTCCACTCGCACCACCAAATGGCGGACTACGTCTTCTGCCACTCGAAGCCGCCGCTCTAGCTCGGTCACCATTTCGCCTGAACCCGACAGAAGCTCAAGCACATACGTCCCTTCTTTGTAGTGATTGACCTCATAAGCCAACCTTCGTTTGCCCCAGTTTTCAGTCTTCTCAATACGTCCGTCGAATTTTCCCACAATCGCTTCAACCTGCGTATGCAACTCCGCCACGACTTCATCAGTCGCGCTTGGCGACACGATGTAGACTAGTTCGTACTGCCTGAGTGTTGACATAGAGCTCCTTTTGGACTTGACGGCCACGCCACAGGTGGCAAGGAGTCTTAGGGACTCGCGCGTCGATTATCCTAAGCGCTTCGAGTGCGCTACTTACGCACCTGACTACTAAGAGTGTTCACTGTTCTCCTTATCCGCAACCGACGATTCAGGTTCCGGACCATTGAAACGATTCATAACGTATCCGATTCCATTACCAACGAACGCATCGACGGCGTCAGCGGCTCTCGCGATTGAGTCGCGAATAGCCGTTTCCTCAGAAGTTTCGAATCTCGACAGTACGTGGGCTGCGAGGTCACGCCGCACATCCCCGCGTCCCACACCAACCCGAAGACGAGAAAACCCCTCCGTTCCAAGCGCGTCGATTATCGACGCCAGGCCGTTGTGCCCCCCGTCTCCACCACTTGCTCGAGCCCGCAAACGCCCAAGGGGCAACTCCACATCCTCTGCCACGATAAGCACATCGTCAAGTGTAATCCGATAGTAACGAACCAAGGCGGCAACGGCCAATCCACTTCGGTTCATAAATGTTAAGGGCTTAACCACCAGCAGTCCAGGGTCGACACCCCGAGTTCTCGCTATGACGGCCTCGGTTGGCGCTGACTCAAACTCAAGCGAATGTCGGGTCGCTACTTCACCCACCACATCGAAGCCAACGTTATGCCGTGTGCCTTGATACTTACGGCCAGGATTGCCCAGCCCAACAATCAGTCGCACGCTCAGTCAAGGTCGGAGTAGCAAGATTACGAGGAGGATTCCTCGCCACTCTCCTCCTGCTCAGCCTTGCCCTTCTTGATTACCTCAGGCTCGGCGGCTTCGCCCTCAGCGCCTGCCTCACCTTCAGCCACTACCTCAGGCTCCTCTTCAACTTCGGCCTTCGGTGCCACCACATGAACGAGTAGAACGTCTGGAGAGCTAACCGGCGTCCACTTGACCCCTTCGATCACTTCACGGAGCCGGACACCTTGGCCAATCATCAACTCGCTTACATCAACTTCTAAATGCTCTGGAATATCAGCCGGTAGGCACTCAACCTCAACTTCTCGATTCACGAAATCCAAGAGTCCACCTTCTTGCTTCACACCAACTGCCTCGCCCTTGAGAGTCACAGGCACCGATACCTTAATGACACGGTCCATCGCAACTCGATAAAAATCAACGTGTAAGAGGTGATTCACTATCGGATCGAGTTGGTATTCCTTCACCAGCACCTGCGTCGCCTTTCCACCATCAACCGTTAGGCCAATGATGGTGTTGATACCAGATTCTGAGTTAATAATCCGCATCAAAAGTTTAGGATCGAGCGAAATTGGCGTTCCACTCCCATTCTTCCCGACGCCTCCGTAAACAACCGCAGGAATTCGTCCGTCTCGACGAAGCCGACGTGTTTCGTTCTTACCAAATGTCTGCCGCGTAACCGCTTCCAAAGTTGCTTCCATAAGTACGTGCCTTTGTCAGGGCGTAGAGTTCATCGACTCACGCACCGCTCAAACGAATAATGATGACACAGACGTCTCTTCGTGAATACTTTGTATTGCTTTGCCCAATAATTTTGCCACCGAAAGAACGCGAAGCCTGTCGGATTTTGTATGAGCTTCACCCAACGGAATGGTGTTGGTTACAATCAACTCCTCCAGCGGTGATTGCTCGATCCTATCCAATGCAGGTCCAGAAAGAACGCCGTGTACTGCACATGCCAGAACTCTTCTAGCCCCAGCGTCAGCGAGCGCGTGAGCCGCATTGCAGAGTGTTCCTGCTGTATCGACGATATCATCCTGAATGATGCATACGCGGCCCCCAACCTGGCCAATAACATTCATCACCTCAGCCGTTCCATCGTCCGATCGCCGTTTATCAACAATTGCCAAATCAGCGCCGAGCCTCTTGGCATAGGCCCTAGCACGCTCAGCACCGCCAGCGTCTGGTGAGACTAGGGTCAACTCAGACTCGTCAAGAGTCGACAAGTATTCAATGATAATCGGCGCTGCGAACAGGTGGTCGACCGGAATATCAAAAAAGCCCTGAATTTGAGCCTTGTGCAGGTCCATCGTTAGAACGCGATTGGTACCGGCGGCGCCAAGCAGATTCGCAACAAGTTTGGCTGAAATAGGCACGCGCGGCTTGTCTTTCCTGTCCTGACGCGCATAGCCGTAGTACGGCATGACCGCCGTGATCCGCGAGGCTGACGAGCGGCGGAAAGCGTCGATCATTACGCATAGTTCAACTAGATGGTGGTCAACTGATTTACAAGTCGGCTGAACAACGAATACATCTGTGCCACGGATGTTCTCGTCGATTTGAAAAGAGACCTCGCTGTCAGGAAACCGCCGAAGCCTAGCTTGGCCCATAGGAATCCCCAAAACCTCGGCAATCTCCTGACCAAGCGCCGGATGCGCCGACCCCGAAAACAACTTAAGTTGTCCGCTACCCATGGTCCTCTACTAACACCACTTGGCTGGGGCGGAAGGATTCGAACCTTCGAATACGGGCTCCAAAGGCCCGCGCCTTACCGCTTGGCGACGCCCCAATCTTCGTCACCAGTCGCTGAGGCGTCAACCGGCCTCGCCCCTAACGGACCCGCGGTAAAGCCGCCGAGCCGTAAGGACGACACACACCAACGAAAATGGCAAAGGCTAACACTCTAGGGCTGGCAAGAAAACACTGGCGCAAATCCCGAGTCTATACGATGGATCCGCCCCCTGCAAGCAAGCACAAGAGAATGCTTTATGCCATTCTAGCATCTGAATCCCCAACCCTCGAGCTGGAATCAACCATCTTCACACCCTGGTCCTAGAGTGTAGTCTCACAATTAGGTTACGTCCCCACGAGTCAATGTCCTCGTCAGAATGACACGCCATTCTCGGCGTCGTAGTGCCGCCGCAGCTGCTGCGGCATCACGTCTACGCGAAAACAGTCCGAACACGCAGGAACCGCTACCCGACATAGAGGGATGTGTAGCTCCCGCTCGTCGCAGTGCGGTCTTCATGCGCCGTATTTCAGGGTATTTGGCAAGCACGGCAGGCTCCAAATCGTTGACCAGCTTAGCCACTCTCGACAGGTCGGCCGCCCGCGGAGCAAGCGGTTCTCGCGATTCCACTGGTCGCTTACGCCGCGGTGCTAGATCAAACCAGCCGTAGGCTGCCGCTGTTGAAACACCGAAGTCGGGGATTAAGAGTACCGCCCAATGCTTGGGCAGATCGACGAGGGGAAACAGCTCGTCTCCAGCTCCCAGCCCAAGTGCAGTCCCCCCGAGGAGAAAGAAAGGAACATCGGCGCCAATCCTAGACGCAACGCGATGGCAAACCGAAACACTCAACTCATCAGGCCAGAGAGCCGCCAGCGCGCGGAGCATTGCGGCGGCATCACTACTGCCGCCACCCAGACCCGCTTCGAGAGGAATCCGTTTGTCGATTACGACCGAGAGATCGCGTGGCGTACCGTGGCCCACTATGCGGAAGGCCCGGACGGCGGCCTCCCACACTAGGTTGTCCCGGCCGATCGGCACAGACGGGTCATTACATCGAAGTTCGAAGGGACCAGGACGAACGGTGACTGTCAGACAATCTGCCAGTTCGATTGATTGATAGATCGTCCGTAACTCATGAAGTCCGTCGGCTCGACGTCCTATGACTCTTAGATCAAGGTTGAGTTTTGCGTGGGCTCGAGTTACGAACCGTTGACGTCTCATGGAAAACCCAACTTGAATAAATCTACTGGTCGGCCCCTTCGACCGATGCCCGAAGTGGTCCTCGAGCGCGAAGTTCGTTCAGAGTCATCGGAACAGCATCGGGGGGGATGTCGAGCACAAAGGTTCCAGCGTCCAAGGTCGTATTAATTCTGACTTGTGACAGCAACACTGTGAGGTCCACCGCGCCCGACGCTGAGTTCAGGGAGGTCAGACGGACTTGAGCAGGTACTCGACCCGATAATTCACTGTACTCGCTGAGCCAGCCAGAACGACGCACCGCAACAATTCGTCGAACATCCCCAACTAGCCGCAGATAAACAAAACTGCCGTCAGAAGTCTCAATCATCCACCAATCTTGTCCATAGGACACACCGGTGCGGGCCTGCACCGTTTCCGGTAGGCAACCGCTAAGCACGTAACGAAGGTCATCTGGTGTCAAGGCAATACCGGTCAACGCATCAACGATATCAATTGCAGACTGTCCAACAAGAGCACGGGATTCCCGCGGCATCAACAACGCCGCACGCCCGGGTTGCGCAACGAAGATAAACGCTGGTTGGCCAAACGGCGCCAGCCCTTCGAGACGGACAGCACCGGGCTCGGCCAGGCCCGCCAGCACCCGCCCACGTAGCCGACTGTCGCCCACCCGTCCCGATAGTCTCAGTTCGGCTAATACAGTATTCAAATTGCAATACCGCGTGATCACTTCAGTGAATGCTTCTTCAAAATCCGGAAACGGTGAGCCTGGTCCTGAGGGTAAGGTTTGCCGATGCGAAGCACAGGCCCCGGTCCAGGAAGCCAGGAGGACAATTCCAAGCACCCGCAGTCGGCGAGTCGGGATTCTAATCTCTTGAACAACCATGAAGGGCATCCAGGCACCCGCGGGCGTCAGCGCTCAACGCGTTCCCTAGCATCCCTAATCTTACGTTCGACGGTCGGCAGGTCAATCGATTCAGCATCGCCCACAATTGCTCTCTCCCACGTTTCGATAGCTTCAGTGTAGCGGCCGCGTTTGAAAAGCAAATCGCCGAAGTGATCCTGAACGACAGAATTCTGCCTCAATTGCTCACTGGCCTGGCGCAAATGGGTTTCCGCTAAATCCCATTTCTCAAGCTTGAAGTATGCCCATCCAAGGCTGTCGAGGTAGGCACCGTTATGAGGGTCAGATTCAAGCGCTCGTTGGATCAACTGGACCGATTCATGGAGGCGTTCGCCCCGATCAGCCAACATATAACCAAGATAGTTCAATGCCATGTGATTGGACGGATCCCGTTCGAGCGCGGCACGCAATGCAAGTTCAGCATCGATGTGCTGGGCTTGTTGCTCGAAAATCACCCCAAGCTGGAATGGAATCAACGAGTCCGCTGGGAATCTCCGTTCAGCATCTATTAGTGTCTCCACCGCATCTTGTACACGCCCGGTTTCAACCAACAGATTCGCCATGCCAATGTGTGCAACGGGTTCATCGGCATGGTCCAAGAGAGCGGTTTCCATTACAACTATGCCCTGATCGGTTTGGCCAGATAACACTAAGGCGTGGGCGTACATCCCGTCGAGTTGGAGATTGCCGACATGACGCTCTCGTGCAACCGACAGACTCTTGACAGCATCGTGGACCCGTCGGCTCTCTAGATAGGCTTGCCCGAGATACACTTCTGGCGTGGGATCGCTTGGTGCTACGTCACGAGCCAGTTCGAACGCAGCAACCGCCGCACTGTCATCTCCTGACGCTTGATACGTAACACCGCTCTCCAACAGAAGCATCGCTAACTCGTGCGGTGCCTGCCCGTTCTCTCGAAGACGCTTCACGAAAGATTCGACAGCATCGACCAACTCCACTTGCTGTCCCTGCTCTAAATACACCTGGACCAACGCATAGATACCGCGAGTGCCACTAGGCTCAAGCTCTATCACCCGCTGCGCTGCAGCTTCCGCGGCATCGAAGTTCTTCAACTGGCGCTCGACTTCAGACAACAGATAAAGCGTCAGTGCGTCTGTTGGCCTCACCTCAACGATCTTCTTGATTACGTCGCGCGCACCCTCTCGATCTCCGGCGTTGAGCAACGATACAGCCCAACGTCGTTTCAGCTCGGTATCGCTCGGACGCCTAGAGACCACCCGCTCATAGGTATCTGCGGCCTCACGCCAACGTCCGATAGACTCGTAGAGCTCGGCCAGAGCGTTCAGCATACGAACTGACCGAGGACGACTTCCTATGGCTTCTTCAAGGGTCTCTACAGCTTCAGCAAGGCGACCACCTTCAACATACGCGCGGACAAGAAGCAGCAACCCGTCAACAAATCCTGGGCGATCACGAACGAACGGCTCGAGCGTCACTATTGCCTTGTCAACGGCACCGGTCTCCACGTACAGCCTCGCCAGAATGAAAGTGATTCGCCCATCGAGTTCCCCTGCAACAACTGCCTGTTCCAAGTGTGTTAGCGCCCGCCCTCGATATACTTCAGCCTCTGACGAGCTTCGGCCATCACGTTGTTCGTGCGTTTGTTCTGAGAGTGTGGCGAAAATGAGTCCTAACACGCGGTGTGCCTCGCCGTATTCAGCGTCCAAGGTAAGGGCACGTTCCGCTACCCTAATGGCATCTGTCGTCTGCCCAATCTGGGCATACAGAGCCGCCTGAGCTGCTGGAATGGCAGCCGCGCCTGGATCCAATTCCGAAGCACGACTCAATAAGTCAATTGCATGAACTACATCGCCAGAATCTTCTAGACGAAGCGACTGAATAAAAAGCTCGTAGGACTGAGCCCGGTCTTCGTACTCCTGCAACGGTTCCGACGAATTACCCGGTAGTTGACCTGCCGCACCAGTAGCAGCCACGCTGAACACGATAATGGCCACGCCACCCACCAAGCGGATATCCATAATTCAGTGCGATTGTTCCACACGGCCAGTAAGCCAGCAAGCTTGCCGGTGATTCACAAGGTGACCCGAAGGCTTCTGGTATAGTTCGGTTAAAGAAGCCATCTTTTTCAGGAGATATACCGTGGCGGTCGACCCTGAATTACTCGAAATTCTTGCTTGTCCGAGTTGTAAAACACCTGTCGAGCCAGTAAAAGAGGGCGCGGGCCTTAAATGCCTACAGTGCAGTCGAGTCTACCCAGTCAGGGATGATATCCCGATCATGCTCGTTGATGAGGCGACCATTGAAGATTAAAGGATGTCGGATAAACAGTTGTGCTAGATAACAGGACCTCCGTTAACCTCGCCGGGACCACGGACACCCTGCTGAATTGACGTTTATGTCCCTCAACCCAGAAACGACACTTCCCCGCCTTGAGCGTGCAGCATTTATTGCACTCGCCACGTTTGTCGCAGCACTGCAGATATCGATTGCCCTAGCCAATATTCTATTAACCGTTACCGGCGTGCTGTGGTTAGCATTGCTGATCAAGAAACAGGAGCGGGTCACGGTGCCACAGTGGTTTTGGTTTCTCCTGGCCTACGCCGCTCTGACGTTGATGTCTTCCGTGACATCGTTGGTACCGATCACCAGCGTTATCGACTCCAAGCAACTACTGCTGTTCTTAATCGTTCCGGGTGTTTATCGTCTCGCACGAGGCCAGAGAGCTCTCACGATCGCAACCGTGATCATTTCGGTAGGCGCGGCCAGCGCGATTATCGGGATCGCACAATATGGCATTTTTGAGTACGACAACCTTGGACGCCGACCACAGGGATCATTGACCCACTACATGACCTATTCGGGCTTGTTGATGTTAGTGTCGGGGATGGCGGCGGCGCGACTACTCTTCCATGGACGCGACCGAACTTGGCCAGCCTTGGTCATGCCGGCCTTGCTCGTCGCACTTGCTCTCACTTTCACGCGAAGCGCCATGGTAGGCACCTGTGTTGGAATTGGATTGTTGTTCGTACTCAAAGACCTCCGGTTACTGTTACTGGCGCCGATCGTCGCCGGCCTTTTCATAGTCGCGGCCCCAGAACAGATAACTGCCCGCCTATACTCGACCTTCGATCCACAGAATGAGACCGTGCGAGATCGGATCGCAATGATGCGGACTGGCGTTCGCCTAGTACGCGACTACCCACTGATGGGTGTCGGTCCAGATATGGTGGAAGGTGTCTATGCCGACTACCGAGACCCGGCAGCCATACAGGAATCAAATCCTCACTTACACAACGTCCCGATTCAAATCGCAGCCGAGCGAGGCCTCCCTGCACTTCTGGTGTGGATCGCACTGATTGTGGCGGTAACACGAAGCCTAGTCCACCAGCTGCGAACCGGCTCTTACCGGTCCCTACCAGCCGGGGGCCTGGCAGCCGTTGGCAGCATGCTTGCCGCTGGCATGTTCGAATACAACTTTGGCGACTCTGAATTTCTGATGCTGTGGCTCGTATTGGTCACTCTGCCGTTTGCCGCGGAGGCAGAGCCCATCACTAGCGACCAGCCAACTACAGAACCGGCGTGACCGATCTATCGCCTACCCGCGCACGTGCTATTGTCGAGCGGTTTGAGCCACTGACCGTCCTCGTCGTGGGCGATGTAATGATCGACCATTTCTTAATTGGTCAAGTTGAGCGCATCTCTCCCGAGGCGCCGATACCGGTGATGGCATTTGACCACGAGGAGTACCGGGTCGGTGGAGCGGCTAACGTTGCAAATAATGTCAGGTCACTAGGTGGCCGTGTATCGCTCGTTGGCGCCATCGGCGAAGACGAACCTGGTCAGCGGCTATTGTCCGAGCTTCGTTCCACTGCCATCGATGCCACAGGTATCATCGTTGCTTCCGATCGTCCAACCACCCGGAAGCTGCGTATCGTAGCCAGTCGAAATAAGCAGGTTGCGCGAATTGATTTCGAAACCGAGAGAGCACTGGCACCCAAATACGCTCAGGAGCTGCTCGCCCATCAGTCCGAAGCTACCGCGAAGGCCGACATCATAGTTGTGTCCGATTACCTAAAGGGCGTCATAACCTCGGAACTCATGACACAGGCACTGTCGGCGAGCCGTGCGCGAGGGGTTCCCATCCTGGTCGACCCGAAAATACCCCACCTCGACTTCTACACCGGATGCACACTATTGACACCGAATCATCACGAGGCTTCGACTGCAACTAACTCTGTCATTCACACCGACACGGAGGCACAACAGGCTGCACGTAGCCTTCGGTCAAGATTGGGATGTGAGAGCGTACTCATAACACGCGGCGAACATGGACTGTGGCTGTTGGACGGCTCTGGCAGTGCCGCGGAGCCACGAGAAAAAGCTTTGCCGGCCGTAGCACGCGAAGTTTCAGACGTCACCGGTGCAGGTGATACGGTAATCGCTACACTGGCGCTCGGACTTGCAGCTGGTGCAACGCTGACCGAGGCTGCACAACTGGCCAACCAGGCCGCCGGTCTCGCCGTGGCCAAGTTCGGTCCAGCAACCGTGTCGGCTGAAGAACTTCTTGAGGCATGCACAAATCAATAATTTCTGACATTTCGGTCAAGCCATTCCAACCATTACTAGCAACCAATTCGGATTCAGTGCCAGAAATGACGCCGGCCAGTCATCACCATCGCGATGTCATGTTCGTCCGCAGCCGCAACGACTTCAGCATCCCGCTTTGATCCGCCGGGTTGCACCACTGCCGTGGCACCAGCCTTAGCGATTGCATCAAGACCATCCCTGAATGGAAAGAAACCATCCGACGCGACGACTGTGCCTCCGAGCTTCTCGCCAGCCTTAAGAACCGCCATGTTTACAGCATCGACTCGGCTCATCTGACCCGCACCGAGTGAAACAGTCCGGTCACCGCGTGCAAAAATGACGGCGTTCGACTTTGCGTGGGCGCAGACCCTCCAAGCAAATCGCAGCGCACGCCACTCGTCATCGGAAGGGACCCGCTTGGTAACAACGCGGAGCAACGGCTTGGAAACACCATCGTTCCAGGGTTGAGCCGCTTCATCAACGACATCTCGACATTGCAAGAGCCAACCACCAAGGATCGACCTGACATCCCTTCGTCCAACACGGCCCTCCCGAACGGAGGAAAGGTCAACCACAAGGACACGCATCGCTTGTTTTTTAGATAGAATCCCGACCGCTTCACTGTCTACACTAGGTGCCACAACGCCTTCAATAAACGTCGAGGTGATGGCCGTAGCAGTTGCGACGTCTATCGGCCTGTTCAAACCGACAATCCCACCAAACGCCGAAAGCGGGTCGGTCTCACGTGCCGCAATGTATGCCTCAACAATCGAGGCAGCCGTGGCAACGCCACACGGGGTGGTGTGCTTCAGAACAGCCGCCGCAGGTTCCTCGAACTCGAGCACAAGCCGTGTGGCAGCATCGAGGTCAAGGAGGTTCGTAAAGGACAACTCCTTCCCTTGTAGCACCTGTGCGCCACTGAGACCCACCTCGTCCTGCTCGCTGTACCAAGCAGCCTCTTGATGCGGATTCTCGCCATACCGTAACGCCTTGAGCTTAGAGAGCGATACTGTCAGAGACGACGGCACCGTTAATTCTGGTTTCGATGCCTCACGCTCAAAGCCCGATTGAGAAACCCGAACACGCTCCAAAGTGTCAGAAATTGTCCGATCGTATTCTGCCGTGTGGTGGAAGGCCTTCTGTGCAAGACCGAATCTGAAATCCGAACTCGGCCCTCCCGGCTGACTAAGCTCACGAATTGCCGAATCGTAATCGTTTGGATCAATCAGGATCAGCACATCACGGAAGTTCTTCGCAGCAGCCCGCACCAACGTCGGCCCACCAATGTCGATCTCTTCGATGAGATGGTCAAATGGGGTGCTCGCACTCTTGGCAGCATTAGCAAAGGGATACAGATTCACAACCACAACATCAATCGTTTCGATGGCATGCCGTCTTAACACCTCCAGGTCATCCTCCCGGTCGCGACGTGCGAGGATCCCAGCATGCACAGCGGGATGTAACGTCTTCACCCGTCCGTCCATCATCTCGGGTAACCCAGTTACGGTCCCAACAGATGTGAAGGATAGACCTGCATCGCGCAGCGCTTGGCCAGTACCACCCGTCGAAACGAGCTCGAACCCCAGAGCAAGAAGGCTACGGGCCAAAGTCACAACACCAGTTTTGTCCGACACACTCAGGAGTGCCCGCATCGAAGAACCCTTTCTTGGTTGTTTTGACAAAGGATGGACCCGTGACTAGCATTGCCGTGGCGTCGGTTCGGGCGGCGCCGTCTCACGAGGCCGCACTCGCGGTCTTTTTTTTGTCCCTAGGCGTGCGTGCTAATCGAGTTTGCGGTAATGGATAGGCAAGGTAGAACGGCAGCCGTCTCAGGCGTAAGACAGGATAGGCACGATGCGCATCACAGGCAAGGTTAAGTGGTTCAATAACAGCAAGGGTTACGGTTTTATCGAGCAGGAATCGGGGAGTGATGTATTCGTTCACTTCTCAGCAATCGAAGGAAATGGCTTCAAGACCCTCGAAGAAGGTCAATCAGTCGAGTTTGAGATCGTCGACGGTCCCAAAGGACCACAGGCTGGAAATGTGACCGCCGCCAGCTGAGTTTCACCCTTGCCGCTGTGGCCAGCTTAACCGCTGGCCACAGTGAACAACAACGTAAAAAATACCACTCGTATTCGACCCAAAAGCGTCGCAAGCCGAAAGTAAACACTGCGGGGACAACTCTTTCGCTTACATCCACTTCCGACAGCGGAGTGGCCTCAAAGTCACGTTTCTCAGCGCTGAATGAGAAACCAGACCAATGGTAGCCACAATTCACGCCCGTAGGGTACTGGTCGGTCATCAATCAGTATTTCGCAAGCATCATCTTCGCCTACGATGCCAAACAGGTCGTGTAGTGCCAACGCTTCTGCTGGAAAATACCGTGCTCGGTGCCGCAGGGTGGGCCCACTCCCCACCTCGCGGTACTCCGAAGCCTGCCGCGCAAGCCTAACGGCCGTTTCGTAAGCCTTAACGTCCTTCAGTTTCGGGAACACAACAGTAATTGAAAAGGGATGAAAGTCATCCCCAAACAGTGCCGCCCGTAGGTCAGGATCGAGTTCCGCGAGTTCCTCGGCCGAGGGTTGTGACGCCGGTTCCACGTAGGGCCAGAAACTCTCTACCGGTCCGTGCTGCAGCGTGGCATCAGAAGCATCGTCCGGGGTGTGGTTCGACTTAGCGGTCTTGCTCATGTCATCAGTAGCCGACCGATGTGCCTGTAATGGTATCCTGAATCCCGGGGACCAACAAGGGAACTGAATCAGATCAGCGTCAGTCAATGTCGAAGTCACGAATAATTCCATCGATCGAACAACTACTTCAGCGTAGCGGCGTGCAGGTACTACTGCAAACATACGGCCGAACCGCCACGGTCAAAGCGCTGAGGGCAGCTGCTGAGAAACTGCGCACTGAACTCGAAGGTCCAGGCTCATCCAACAGAGTTAGGGTTGAGGTATTAGAAGCTGCGGAGCACCTTGAATCCGAGGCAGCGATGCACCTGACTCGTAGTTTTATGTCATCGCTGCAACCGGTCATCAACGCCACCGGTGTAATTATTCATACGAATCTCGGTCGAGCACCACTTGCGGACTCAGCGGTTAAGGCGATTGCCACCATTGCGCCACACTTCACGAATTTAGAGTATGACGTCGAAAGCGGTGGCCGCGGTCAACGGGATACGCACGTTCAATACTGGCTTCGCGAGCTCACTGGTGCTGAGGCCGTCGTAGTCGTTAACAATAACGCCGCAGCAACACTACTATTACTAAGCGCGCTGGCCTCAGGACGTGAGGTCATCGTGTCGCGTGGTGAGTTAGTGGAGATCGGTGGTGGGTTTCGCGTTCCTGACGTACTCGCGCAGTCCGGTGCCCAGCTGCGGGAAATTGGGACTACGAATCGCACCCGCGCGGACGATTATGCAGCAGCGATTAATGACCGTACCGGTCTCTTGCTGCGGGTGCATCCTTCAAACTTCCGGATCGAAGGCTTCGCAGAGCGTCCGTCGCTTGAGTCGCTGGTCGGAGTTGGCCAACGCTTCGGCGTGCCAGTGGTCGAAGATCTCGGAAGTGGTTATCTAGTGAGTCACGACGAATTGCCGGCAGAACCAACAGTCCGGGCGAGTGTCGAGGCAGGAGTTGACGTCATCTGTTTCAGTGGGGACAAGCTGCTCGGTGGTCCCCAAGCGGGCGTCATCGTTGGTCGCGACCAGCTACTTCAAAGGGTTCGCACTCATCCGCTTATGCGAGCGGTGCGTGCCGACAAGCTGACCTATGCCGCCATGGACGCTACGCTACGAGAGTATGCCTTCGGACGGACTCCAGATACGGTTCCGGTAATTCGCATGATCAAGGCACAGCAGGATGAGATTGAACGACGGGCACGAGTTGCGGCCGCCGCTATTGCCACATCAACCATCGAAGTACAGATTATCGATGGCGTCTCCACGATTGGCGGCGGGAGCGCTCCGGGCAGCGAACTATCGACCCGTTTACTGGCAATGAAATCATCAACGATTCAGCCCAAAGATCTCGCGGCCACGTTAAGGCGCCTCACGCCGCCCGTCATTGGACGGATTGAGCAAGGCCAAGTTGTACTAGACCTTCGGACTGTTCTGCCCGAGCAGGATGAGATGCTCGCTAGAGCACTCGGCAGCCTAACAGCATAATTCAACCACCGAAGAGCTAAGCCGACAACTCGGTTGAGGAAACTTTGTCGCGGTTCGGGCAGGTCTCACACAGCAACGACTCTCCATCTGCACTCAGGAGTTCTGGTCCACCGCACGAACCGCGCAGACAGCGGTTGCTGAGTAAAACACCAACGGCCATTACAAGCATGGCCGCACCTATGACGAGAGTCGTCAAGAGGAAGATGACCATCGGCGCTATTCTACACCTCCACCGCTTAGTACGCGCTCGAAAGCTGGTGTAGAGCGATATTCGAAACCACTACCGTCGGGCTGCCTCACCACCATGAGCGACGCTACATCATTTGCGACCGCAAATCGGTAACCGTCCTCTGGCCCTAAAACTAACAGTGCTGTCGCGAGTGCGTCGGCGGTCATACACATGCGGCTCACAACCGTAACCGATGCTAATGCATGGTTCACGGGACGCCCCGTGCGGGGATCAATTGTGTGAGAGAACCGTTCACCTTTCCACTCATAAAAGTTTCGATAGTCTCCGGATGTAGCCATGGATGCATTGGTAAGCGGTACAGTAGTCTGTAGTAGTCTCACACCGGCATCAGGTCGCTCAATAGCGATCTGCCAGGGCGCCTCAGCCTGGTTATAACCAGCGGTCCGTACCTCGCCACCAACCTCGACCATATATCGGGAGAACCCAGCAGATTCCAAGGCTTCGGCAACGCGGTCTACCGCATAACCCTTCGCTATGGCGGACAGATCGCCTTCTAACCTGGGCGCGTTCTTCTGCACGGTGCGAGCTTCAGGGTCCAGCCGTAGCCTCGCAAATCCTAACCTCTCCCTTAATTCCTCAATCAGAGCATCGGAGGGCGGCGCATCTACTGGTGCCACGCCAAACCCCCAAGCCTCAACCAGTGGACCTACAGTGATGTCAAACGCCCCGTTAGTCCAGTCACTGATCCGAGCCGCCTCGGCCAGCACTGCAAACGTCTCGTCAGACACAACGAATGGAGTTGTCTGTGCGTGGCGGTTGAACCGAGACAGTTCCGAGTCTGGACGGTAATGAGACATCAGACCATCAACGAGCGCTAATTCAGCCTGAACAAGTTCTTGAAGCGCCACTTGTGATTCAGATTTGTTTTCGTTACTGACAATCTTGACTACAAACGATGTCCCCATCGCCGAACCATGGAGTTCATACATCGATGGACCGGTCGAAGGAGAGGCGCATGCCGCCCCGACCGCAAGGACGATAAACAGCGCGAGTGTGCGGAAATAAAACGGAGAAGACATAGGCGAGCCGTATGCTGGCGCCGTTATGCAGTCCTAGCCGAAGTCATCAAATAGAATATTGTCAGGTTCAACGCCGAGTCCATCAAGCATGTTCATGCAGGCCTTTAACATCAGTGGTGGGCCGCACAAATAGTACTCAATGTCCTCTGGCGCCAGATGGTCTTTCAAGTAGTTGTCGTACAGCACCTGATGAATGAACCCAGTCTTACCAGTCCACTGATCCTCCGGGAGTGGCTCCGATAAAGCCAAGTGCCACCCAAAACTGTCAAACTCGCGTTCGAGCGTGTCAAAATGGTCAATGTAGAACGCCTCACGCAAGCTACGCGCACCGTACCAGAAAGATACCTTACGCGTCGTGTGCAACCGATAGAACTGATCAAACAGGTGGGCCCGCATCGGCGCCATCCCAGCGCCACCACCAATGAAAACCATCTCCGCCTGAGTGTCTTTGGCAAAAAACTCACCAAACGGGCCAGAGATAACAACTTCATCTCCAGGTTTGAGGCTGAACAGGTAGGAACTCATTTTCCCCGGTGGAATGCCCTCGGGTCCACGTGGCGGCGGTGTGGCGACCCTGACATTAAGCATGATGATGCCCTTCTCCTCAGGGTAATTCGCCATTGAATAGGCTCGCACCGTGAGCTCGTCCACAGTCGACGTGTAACGCCAGATGTCGAAGCGATCCCAATCAGGTCGATATTCTTCACTGACATAAAAATCCTTGTAGTGAACGGTACACTGCGGGCAGTCGATCTGGATATAACCACCGGCCCGAAACGGCACCTCTTCCCCGGCCGGTAACTCCAACACTAACTCCTTTATGAAGGTCGCGACGTTGTCGTTGGAACGAACCTTGCAGTGCCAGCGCCGAACATCGAACAACTCAGCAGGTACTTCGATCTTCATATCCTGCTTGACCTTCACCTGGCACGACAAGCGCGTGCCGACACGCGCCTCGCCACGTGAAATGTGGCTGCGCTCAGTCGGAAGCATTGCACCACCGCCGTCGATAACCTTCACCGTGCAAACACCACAACTACCTTTCCCACCGCACGCAGAGGGAACGAAGAGCTTGTTCGATGACAGCGTGTCGAGTAGCGTTCTTCCGGCCGTAGTCCGAAGTGCCTTCGCTGAGTCATCATTAATGACAATGGTCACCTCACCGGCTGCCACTAGTTGCCGGCGTGCCACCATCAACACCACAACCAGAGACACAATGACCAACGTGAACATGAGCACGCCCAAGCCAACCTCGACCATCGTCCTTAATCCTTTTCCTCGCCTATAACTGCACGCCACCAAACGCCATGAAGCCAATCGCCATGAGCCCCGTCAGAATGAACGTAATCCCCAACCCGCGCAGTCCAGCTGGTACATTGCTATAGCGCAGGCGCTCACGGATTCCGGCCAGGGCGATGATCGCGAGTGCCCAGCCAACACCGGAGCCAAATCCATACACCGCACTCTCCGCTAGCCCATAGTTCCGTTGCACCATTAACAATGACGCACCAAGAATCGCACAGTTCACTGCAATCAGAGGGAGAAACACCCCAAGCGCAGCGTGTAATTTCGGCACGAAGCGATCAAGCGTCATCTCCACAATCTGGACCATCGCAGCAATGGTCCCGATATAGGTCAGGTAACCGAGGAACGACAGATCATAATCTTCGAACGCCGGCGTGATCCAACCCAGAGCACCGTCGCTCAACAGATTCCGATAGATCAGATTATTCATTGGCACCGTGACACTCAGCACGAAGATAACCGCAACGCCAAGACCAATCGCGGTGTCCACTTTCCGAGACACAGCAATGAACGAACACATGCCCAAGAAAAATGCTAGAGCCATGTTCTCGACGAAGATTGCTTTAACCGCCAAACTCAAATAGGTTTCCAGCATCTCACTCCGCCTCGTTTTGTTCAGGCTTCCAGGCACGCAGCGCCCAGATAAGCCCGCCGATGATAAAGAAAGCGCTCGGCGAGAGCGTCATTAGGCCGTTCGGGGTATACCAACCTCCTTCAGCCACAACCGGTAGCACTTGCACGTTGAATAACGACCCAGCACCTAAGAGTTCACGGACAAATGCGGTGGCCATGAGAATGAACCCGTAGCCCAAACCGTTCCCAATACCATCGATTAAGCTGAGAGCCGGGGGGTTCTGCATCGCGTAGGCCTCAGCGCGTCCCATAATGATGCAGTTCGTAATTATCAAACCAACAAAGACAGTCAATTGCTTCGAAATCTCGAAAACATATGCCTTCAATATCTGGTCAGTCATGATGACCAGCGAGGCAATGATTGTTAACTGGACAATGATCCGAATGTTCGTCGGAATCTGATTCCGTAGCATGCTGACGAACAGGCTAGATAGCGCCGTTACCGCGATAACCGCAATGCTCATCACAGCAGCGGTATCCATCTGGGTCGTCACCGCCAAGGCCGAACAAATCCCGAGTACCTGCAAGGCGATCGGGTTATTGTTAAATAGCGGGTCCGTGAGCACCTTCTTGGTATTCACAGGCATCAACCATCCGTCCTTTGCTGTCGAAGCCGATTCAGATACGGTCCAAATCCGTCGTCACCAAGCCAAAACTGGAGCAGATTCGTTACTCCGCGGCTAGTCATCGTCGCGCCCGATAAACCGTCCACGCGATGAGGGTCTTCACTCGGTGGACCTGCCCGACCCTTGATGACGGTAAGGGCTGGCTGGAAGTCGTCGTCAAATGGACGTCGTCCCCGCCAGAGCGCCTTCCAGCGAGGATTGTCGACCTCGCCACCTAGGCCAGGCGTTTCTATGTGTTCGTAGAAGGTCAGAGCTTGTACAGTTTCAAGCGCCCCGTCGAGCGCAATAAACCCGTATAACGTTCCCCAGAGACCCAGCCCCTCGACCGGCAGAACATGCAGACTCGGCCCACCCTGTGCGTCACGCACCTTGTACACCAGTGCCTGATCGGGTAATCGTACAACTTGCGCTGCATTCGGCGGTGCGGCAGTGCTGGTCGCAGGGTCTTTTGAGGCTCGTCGTTGGTCGAAGGTGGATGGTTCAATTCCGGGCACTTCCTCACCAGTCCCCAGGTCAATAATGATCTGTTCAATGGCAGCGAATCTTCGTTCGATCTCTTCAGGTACCAACTCCTCGTCGTCGCCAACCATGCCGGAAACAGCCAGCACATTCCGTTGCTTATCAATCGCGGCATTGTATTCTTGTCGCTCCCGGAGCACGACGGCCGAAGACGATACAAACACGGCGCAAACCACGCAAACGGCGGCTGAAAAAACTAAGTTGTAGACGACGCTACCCTGCATAGCGTGCCTTCCGTCGTTTTACGTTTGACCGGACCACAAAATAGTCGAGCACAGGCGCGAATAGGTTCATAAAGAGAATCGAAAGCATCATACCTTCTGGATACGCTGGGTTTACGACACGGATCAGAACCACGAGTACACCAATCAGAAAGCCATACAGGTAACGCCCTATGTCGGATGCTGGCGCAGATACCGGATCTGTCGCCATAAAGACCGTGCCGAAGGCCCATCCACCCAAAACAAAATGCCAAGCTGGGGAAACAGCAAATGCTGGATTCGTGTTTGAGCCGACCACATTCAAGAACCAAGCGGTCACGAACGTTCCAAGTGCCACGCTCAGCATGATCCGCCAAGAGCCGACCTGCGTAATGATGAGCACAGCCGCTCCCAAGAGACAGGCCAAGGCCGATGTCTCACCCATCGAACCCGGGACGAATCCCATGAAGGCTTCTCCCCAGTCAAGGCCGGTGAGAGCCTGGTCGCCATCGAGCGCGGTACGGGCAAGCCACGTTGCACCGCTCACGCCATCGGTAGTAGTTGCGGCAGTAATCCAAGCAGTGTCACCTGACATATTGGCCGGGTAGGCAAAAAAGACAAAGGCTCGAGCCGTCAAGGCAGGGTTGAGCACGTTCATTCCCGTGCCGCCAAAAATTTCTTTTCCGATTACAACGCCAAAACTAATCCCGAGTGCTACCTGCCACAGTGGAATCGTTGGCGGCAGGATCAGTGGAAACAGCATGCCCGTTACCAGAAAGCCTTCGTTAATTTCGTGTTTCCGCACGATCGCAAATAGCGCCTCCCAAGCTCCACCAACGGCAAACGTTACTCCCAGCACCGGCAAGTAATAGAGCGCTCCATGGATGACACACGCGAGCCACTGGTCCGGGTCGAAACTCATACCAAGTGCCACAACAGCAGTCGACTGCCAAGTGTCGAGCACGGGCGCGCCGGCACGGATAGCAAGGTTCGCCTGGTAGCCCGTGTTGTAAATCGCCATGTAAACGCACCCAGCTAGCGCGACAACAACCGTCATCATCAGTCGCTTGACATCCAAGCCATCGCGCACGTGGGAGGCACCGGCCGTCACGTGACCGGGCGTGAACAAGAAAGTGTCGTTCGCTTCGTACAGGGGATATAACTTCTCGAGTTTGCCGCCCTTTTCAAAGAGTCTTGCTTGCTTGTCGAGAAGTGCTCGTAAGAACCGCATTGGTTGTGGCACGCTGGAAAACGAAGCGTCAGCCCTCTGTTTCAATTTCCGTTAACACTTCGCGCAGCTTTGTACCAAAGTCAGTCTTCCCTGGACACACAAAGCTGCAGAGTGCAAGGTCTTCCTCATCAAGTTCAACGCATCCAAGTTCTTCCGCCTTTTCCGCATCTCCCATAACGAGTGCTCTGGCGAGAAACGTCGGCATCAGGTCCATCGGCATAACCCGCTCATACATGCCGATAGGAATAATCGCGCGAGGCGAACCGTGCGTCGCTGTCGTGAATACGAATCGTCGTCTTGGTAACAACCTCGACACAAAGGTGTTGATCGTGGAGTACTTATGCAGGCCAGGGCGCAACCACCCCAAGAATTCTCGGTCCCGTCCCTCTGTCAGCACTGACACTTGGACGTGATAGCGACCCAGATATCCGAAGACCTCACCGGCCGCAGCACGTCCGGAAAACACTGAACCAGAAATTACACGATGTTCTCCATCCTCGAGTTCATCGCGCATCAGATCGTCGAGCGACACACCCAGCCTCGTCCTGAGTAATCTTGGATTCCGTACGGAAGTTCCACCCAGCGCGACCACGCGCTCCGGCGAGAATTCACCCCGTTCGAACAGACGCCCGATGGCGATCACGTCCTGATAGCCAATGTGCCACACCATTTTCTGACGGTCGACTGGGTCGAGCCGATGGATGTGCAGGCCCACGGTTCCAGATGGATGTGGTCCGGCAAATTCCTCATGACGAACCTGATCGATTTTCGGGAGTGAGAGAGATATTCCTTTAGCGGTGCACACAAAAACGGGACCATCGGTCAACTTCGACAACGCAACGAGACCGGTCTCAAATGCACCCTGTGCTCCCGTCATCACAGTCTCGACTGAAGCCGCCAACGGATTGGAGTCGATCGCGGTTACGAAAACCGAATGTGGGCGCCCAACTGGGTTTGCGACACGGCTGAACGGCCGACCGCGGATAGCCGTCCACATCCCCGACTCCAGAAGTAGCTCTCTAACCTCATCCCCCGTCAAACTGCTCGGATGCCGACCCGAAAACGAGCTGAATCGTGGACTGTCTGGGCGGCCTTCGAGCTCCGCGCGGGAGAGTTCGATAATGACCGACTGCAGAGCCCGTCGATCACCTCGGTTAATCGCAAGAATCCGTCCTTCGGCGGGTGCGGTATAACGTACTCCTTGGATTTTCTTGTCTTCCATGAGGAGCTGGCCTCGACGCACGTCATCACCGACGCTGACATGCATTGTTGGCCGTAAGCCGATGTAGTCCGCCGCAACAACACCAACGCGCCGTGAAACAACGGCGGCTTCAATCTCTTGTCTAGGTTCACCGGCGATCGGAAGCTCGAGACCCTTACGTATTGTGTGAACTGCCATCACACACTGTGCCGTCAACCGGCCAACTCTCTCTCAACAAGTTCGCAAATTACGTGTAGCAGGGTTCGGTGCACTTCTTGTACCCGCGGCACGGAGTCGTGGGGTACGTTGATCTGAAGTTCAGCGGCTCGACCAAGGAGTCCGCCATCCCGGCCGGTTAGTGCGATGCGCCGTAGGCCTCCTCGTTCGGCAGCTTCTAATCCAGCGATGACGTTCGCTGACTTCCCGCTCGTGGAGATCGCGAAGGCGATGTCTCCTTGTCTTCCAAGTGCGTCGACCTGCCGGGCGAAAATTTGATCGAAGCCGTAGTCGTTTCCAATAGCCGTTACAACACTTGAATCGGCAGTCAACGAAATCGCTGGCCAGCCTTGTCGATCGTGTGCAAAGCGACCAACCAGCTCAGCAGCCAGGTGCTCAGCATCGGAAGCGCTACCGCCGTTCCCAAACACCAACACTTTGTTACGTGATTCAAAAGCGGACACCAGCATGTCGGCCGCTAACAAAACTTGGGCTGGAGCAAAACCTCTAACGGTTTCGAGAAGTGTACTTGCCTCACGCAAAATCTCGTCGACCGTGAGCCGTCGAGCGTCACTACCTGCGTGATCTACCATTACGTCCGTGTCCTCGTATCAACCTGGTGTGGCGGCGCAGTCGCCTCTCACCATCACGAACGGTATCTGCTTGTGAAAAGTTTCCCAATCACTAACAGTGATCCTATCGGACCCGTGCGAAGCAAGTCAATTTGAATCGGAAAAATTGGGGGTCCCTGGCCCAAGCGGTAGCGGGCATGGTACCATTCCGACCAGGCGGTCCAGATGAAAGTAACCTCTGGAGCCGATCGTTGAACTAAATCCATTCCCCATGGCCGTCCGTACGGTCGTCGTCTGTGAAGCCCAGGTTCCCTTCGTTGAAGGAGGCGCCGAGTTCCATGTGCGCGCGCTCGTCACTCAGTTACGTGAGCATGGCTATCAGACTGAGCTCGTCAGCGTTCCATTCAAGTGGTATCAGAAAAAGGAGATTTTGGCCCACGCCACTATCTGGCGACTGTTGGATTTGAGTGAGAGCAACGGGCAAGCCATCGATCTCGCTATCAGCCTTAAATTTCCTACCTACTTCGTACGGCACCCGAACAAAGTAGCTTGGCTTATTCATCAGTATCGTGCAGCGTACGAGTTGTGCGGAACACCCTATTCCGATTTCCAGCATACCGAGACAGACGTAGGTCTACGTGACACTCTGATGCGCCTCGATCGACAAATGCTGAATGAATGTCAACGCCTTTTCACCAACGCACGAAACACCGCGTCCCGTCTGCAGCGGTACAACGGCTTGACTGCTGAAGCCCTGTACCATCCTCCACGACTGGCCGACAAGCTCCGTGCAGATTCATACGGAAACTATGTTCTCTCGGTTGGTCGGCTGGAAGCAGTCAAACGCATCGACCTCGCAGTGGAGGCTATCGCACTTGCCGATTCATCGATTAGGTTAGTCATCGTTGGTGACGGGTCGAACCGGCCGAAGCTCGAAGAGCGTGTGGAGGCCCTAGGGATCAGCGACCGAGTCGACTTCGCTGGTTGGGTAAATGATGACACCTTGATCGAACTTTACGCGGGGGCGCTTGGGGTCGTGTATGTTCCCTACGACGAGGACTACGGATACGTGACATTGGAAAGCTTTCTCGCCCGCCGGCCGATACTTACAACCGAGGATGCGGGCGGTCCCCTCGAGTTCGTGGAGGACGGCATTAACGGCACTGTGTGCATGCCGGAGCCAAGCGCGATCGCCGACGCAATCAGCAAGCTTGCGGCTGACCGCGCCAACGCAGCCCGCCTCGGTGAGGCGGGCTACGCAAGAGCGAAACAGATATCTTGGGACGGTGTCGTGGAACGGCTCGTCGGCGCCACAGGTCCCTTGACGACCGGAAATGGATCGAAGGTACCGTGACGAAACTCATTATCCAGATTCCCTGTCTGAATGAGGCCGCGACACTCCCCGTAACGCTGCGAGATCTGCCGCGAAGCATTCCGGGAATTGACGTAATTGAAACGCTCGTGATTGACGACGGCTCCGAAGACAACACCGCGCGTGTCGCGCGTAACGAGGGCGTCAATCACATCATTAGCTTTCCGCGGAATCGCGGATTAGCGGTGGCCTTCACTGCCGGTATTAACGCCTGCTTAAAGAATGGTGCGGATTTCATCGTCAACACCGACGCCGATAACCAGTATGCTGGCACTGATGTCGTCAAACTCCTTACGCCGTTATTGTCTGGCGAGGCGGAGATTTCAATCGGCGATCGCAATATTAGTTCGCTACGTCATCTACCTTTCATTCGGAGAGCTTTGCAACATTTGGGTAGTTGGGTCGTGCGCCAAGTTTCGAACACAACAGTGCCCGATACGACGAGCGGATTTCGAGCTTACACCAGGGAAGCAGCACTTCAGATGACGATTGTCTCGGAGTTCTCATACACACTGGAATCGATCATCCAGTCGGGTAAGAAACGAATGGCCATTGCGCACGTGCCTGTCGCAACGAATCCAAAGATGCGAGAATCTCGGCTATTCGATAGCACGGTTTCATACATCAAGAAGTCGACAGCCACAATCATCCGCGTCTACGCGATGTACGAGCCACTTAAGATCTTTACCTATATCGGTGGCGCTGTCTTCAGCGCCGGCTTCTTGATTTCACTCCGGTTTCTCTACTTCTACCTTAGCGGCTTAGGTGGTGGAAACATCCAATCACTGATTCTTTCAGCTGTTCTAATGATCGTTGGGTTTCAAGTACTGCTCATTGGGCTCGTCGCTGACGTCATCTCAGGCAACCGCAAACTAATTGAAGATCTACTCTACCGAATCCGTGTGATGGAACTTGAACGGCGCAATGAACCACCTCCGAGACCACCAGACACAGGCACAGAAGTATCGTAGATGGCTAACCCAACTACCACCTCGGTAATCATCCCGGCGTTCAACGAAGCGGCGACCGTCGGTAAAGTCGTGACGTCGCTAAAGAACGTCGCTACCTGGCGAGAAATCATCGTCGTGGATGATGGTTCGACGGACGGGACGAGTGCCGAGGCCCGTAATGCTGGCGCCACAGTCATTACGCACCCTTATAACAAAGGAAACGGCGCCGCCGTGAAGACTGGCCTCCGCAATGCGGACGGTGATTACATCCTGATCACCGACGGTGACGGACAGCATGCTGCAGTGGACGGTTTGCGTTTGGTGGAATTGCTCGGTGACTATGACCTCGTCATAGGTACTCGCTCCGGCATTAGCCAAGCAACCAGAGGACGCCGGATTGGTAACCGGGTCTTGAACTGGCTCGCTAGCTACCTCTCGGGACGGCCGATCCCGGACTTAACGTCAGGTCTGCGTGCGGCACGAACCAAGTATCTCCTCGAATTCATCCACCTCCTGCCAAATGGGTTTTCAACACCGACCACAACTACCCTGTCGTTTATCAAGGCAGGTTACAACGTCGTGTTCGAACCCGCGGAGGCGACACCGCGAGAAGGGCACTCAAAAATCAGGCTGATCCAGGATGGGTTCAAGTTTTTCTTGATTCTACTGCGAGTGATCACGCTCTTTAATCCGCTTCGGATCTTTGTACCGATTGCCGCTGTCCCGTTCATACTTGGCACAGGCTACATGCTGTGGACGCTACTCCGTTACGTGCGGGTGACAAACTCCTCCGTCCTATTAATCGTTCTCGGTGTCATCGTTTTCCTAATCGGTCTTGTCTCAGAACAGATCTCCGCGCTGAGATTCGAACGGAGACGGTAACAGCATCCACGGTTCTCTACCACACTGACCGCGCGGAACCGTCCGGTTGATGTCATGGCCCATACCATCGTCATGGTTAGCACGTCCTATCCTAGGTTTCCCGGGGATACGGTGGGCACATTCCTCGAGCCTATCGCTCAAGGCATTGCGGCGCGTGGCCACGCTGTCCACGTAGTTCTACCGTGGCACCCCCAAGTCGACCGTGCACCAGTCGAACGCGGCGTCCATCTACATTACTTCCGCTACGCTCCAGCCAGCCTATCGGTGTTTGGGTATGCGCAGGGTCTCCGAGCCGACGTCCACTTGAAGACCACTGCATATCTCGCTGCACCGCTGGCGTCCATTGCAGCGATACTCAAGACTCGCCAAGTAGCACGACGCTACGGAGCCACGATTCTTCATGGTCACTGGGTAATTCCAGGAGGCGTAATCGCAGCCTTGGCCGCTTCCACCGCCCTCCCATTAGCGATCAGTCTTCACGGCTCTGACGTGTATGTTGCCGAGCGATACCACTTTCTGGGACCCGTGGCTCGCTGGGCATTCAGCCGGGCTAGTTGGGTAACAGCGTGCAGTGATGACCTGCGTCAACGTGCTATCGGTCTGGGCGCTTCGAAAGACCACATCGAGGTGCTTCCATACGGTGTGGACGCTAAACGGTTCAGCCCAGACCCCTCGACCGGTGCTCAGACGCGCACTCAACTCGGTGTCCCTCTGGACGCTCCACTCATCCTCACGGCCGGTCGCCTAGTTAGAAAAAAGGGTTTTGAATTTCTTATTGATGCGATGGCAAAGCTTGCACTGAAGTGGCCAGAGCTCCGTCTCATGATTGTGGGTAGTGGCGATCTAGATGCGGAACTTCGTCAGCGTGCCCGCGACGCGGGTATCGGTCACCGCGTAACGTTCGCCGGTAATGTGTCGCAGAACGCTATTCCCAGCTATCTTAACGCTGCAGACCTGGTCGTTGTGCCGTCCGTCCGTGACACTGCGGGCAACGTTGACGGGTTACCAAACTTCCTGCTAGAGGCGCTTGTATCGGGCACAACCGTCGTCACTACCGACGTCGGCGGAATCAGAAGCGTGGCTAAAGATGGACGCACCGCGGTAGTCGTACCTCCCGCAAATGCCGATGCCCTTGCCGACGCTATCCACACGATGCTTGGGCAACCTGAGCGGCGGCGCGCGCTTGGAGCAGCCGCGCGCCTTGAACTTCAACAGAATCGAAGCTGGGCTGACTTCGCGGAACAGTTGGAGGCAGTCTACGACCGATTGACTAAGGAGTCATATTGATGAGTCGAAACGTCCTCAGGGGACGGGGTCATCCCTAGCGGTCGCTTTCGTGCAACGATGGTCATGATGTCCCACAAGTTGACAAACGGAGCCAAACGACCGAGATGAGTCAACGCGCCCAGCCTTAGCGCAGCCGAACCAGCACGAGGCGTGACAAGGGACGCCAGTTTCCAGAGGGCGAAGTCAAGCGGTACCCGCTTGCCCGGCTTGGAAACCACCACGGCCTCAAAGCCAGCCTGGCTGAGTAAATTTCTGATTGTGACAGGCGAAAAGAAGTAAAGGTGACGGGGCGGGATCATGAGATGCCAGAAACGTCCCATCACCCGGGCAACCAAGCTCCCGATGTCTCCCGTGCTCAAGGCGATCAGGCCACCATTACGCAGTAGTTGAAACGCATGGCGCAGGAACGTCAGTGGGTCCGGTACGTGCTCAATGACGTCCCACATCGTCACAACATCGACAGGCTCGTTGCCCAGGCTCGCCCTCAGGAAATCTCCGACCACCACGTCCTGTAGGCCCTTAGCTCGAGTTTGCTCAGCTGCATACATTGACATCTCAACGCCAGCGATGTGCCCGACATGCGGTCGAGCTGCCAACATAAAATCGCCGGTAGCACAGCCAACGCCAAGCCAGCGGCCGCGTGTGACACCGGGCGTCGTAAGCAGCCGTCGCACACGGTGCTCAGCATTTAGTCTGCCCGAACTCCCTGCCTGACCAGCAAATTTCTCGCCCACCTGGAAGAACGACTCCGAATAAATCTGTTCCAGCTCGTCGTGGGTCGGATGCGGGCTGGCAAATATCAACCCGCACAAACGGCACCGCAGAATCGCGTAGGCCCCCTTGCGAAAGAGATGCTCCGAAACGGCCGGCGGGCCACACATAACGCAACAGCGCCGGTCATCGCACATCATCAAATGATAATCCCTCGCTGCAAGCCAAACAGGGATTCAGCAGTGGCACCATTCTACTCATGCAAGAACTTGCGTTACACTTCTGAGCCGGAGTGCCGACGTCGCGTTTCGGCAACTCGCATCCTATGTTGTATCAGCTGGTCGCCCTTGGCGTGATCGCCTACCTGCCAGGCGCCATTATCTTCCGGTCGCCGGTCGCCGATCGCTGGCGACGTGCAACGCTAGCCGCCGAGGAGCGCTGTTTCTGGGGAGTTTTCATTAGTCTCTCACTGACGTCGATAATCGCCCTAGGCTTGGCGGTCGCGGAACAGTACAGCTTCGAACGGTTACTCGCAGCAAACACCATCCTAAGTCTGGTGTTCGTGCTCCTCGCACGTGGCCGGTTACGATTGCCCCCTGAGGCCCCACGGCCAAACCTCACCGTCTTGGCACCGCTCACCTTGATAGCTCTTGGAGCCTGGTTGTACTTTCCCTCCTCGGAATACATCATAGGCGGGAAGGACCCGGGCGTATATGTGAACGAGGGGATCCAGATCGCTCAACGCGGTGCGCTCGTCACGCGGGATCCACAAATCGCGTCACTACCGCCTAACTCGCGAGACCTCTTTATTCCTCGCCATGATGACGACACTTATTACGGACTTCGGTTCATGGGTTACTTTGTCACTGAACCTGCTTCTGGAAAGGTCGTGGGACAGTTTCCACATCTCTATCCAGCCTGGGTCTCCATTGGTTACGGCCTGAATGGCCTGACGGGAGCCCGACAGGTCATCGGTATCTGGGCAATCCTCGGCCTACTGGCGTTGTATTTCGTTGGAGCACGGGCGGTCGGAACTTTGCCAGCATTCACAGGTTCTGTTTTGCTGGCGGTACACGTCGCACAGGTCTGGTTCAGCCGGTACCCGAACTCAGAGCTCGTCCTCCAGGCTACTTTGTTGGCTGCGTTGCTAGCGTTCGCTCGCGCTCACAGCGATGGCGATCGATTTTTTGGTCCCCTAGCGGCCACGCTCCTCGGCCTGTCACTCTTCGTAAGGCTGCCAGCGATACTGGCCTGGGCGGCGGTCAGTCTGGCCTGCCTGGCCGGTGCAACTGAGGGACGGCGGCCTCGCATCAGCTTCATCGGTCCGGCGATACTCTGGCTGGGACTCGCAACTTGGTATTTCGTGGCGGTGCTCACACCCTATGCTGCACAGCCGATCGGATTCGTTCAGAACCTGCAGACGGTCCACATTCTCCTACTTGGTCTCGGTGCGGCCGCGGTCGTCCTGCTGCTCCTAGCAATCCGCTCAGAAGCCGCTTGTACACAAATTCGGCGTTGGTTGCCAGCAGTCGTCAGTGGTGCCGTCATCATAGCCGCCGCTTACGCATACTTTCTTCGCACACCAGGCGGACGACTCGCCCCTCATGATGCATTCGCACTTCGAACCTATGCGGCGTACTATTTGTCACCCTACGGGCTTGTTGCTGCTCTACTCGGATTCGCTCTACTGGTCCGCCAGTCGTTCTGGCGGAACTCCGCACTAATCTTGAGTCTTGTTACATTTTCGTTCTTCTTCTTTTACAAAATCCGAATAGTGCCTGAGCATTTCTGGATGACGAGGCGGTTCCTCCCAATCATTCTTCCAATGTCGATGTTACTGATCACCACAGCGGCATTCTGGGGAGTCGGTTCGGGGTGGCCACGAATGCTGCGAGAACGAATCACCCTCGTGGTTCGGGTCGTAATTGGTATCGTGCTCGTGGGACTCCTGAGCCAACAGTATTTAGCCGCGTCACGTCCATTGCTTAATCACATCGAATACGAAGGCGTGATTCTGAAGCTTGAGGAACTTGCCGACCAGTTCGGTGATCGTGATCTCGTCATTGTGGAGTCCAGAGCTGCATCTGACCTTCATGTTCTAGCGTTACCACTCGCCTACATCTATGGTCGAAATGTGCTCGTCTTCAGCGACTCCGAACCTAATAGAAATGCTTTTCTGGAATTTCTGACCTGGGCTCGAACAGAATATCAAAACATCTTCTTTCTCGGAGGCGGTCGGACAGACTTACTGTCGTTTGCAACCGTCAACCCGGTGGGTTCGGAGAGATTCCAAGTGCCAGAATACCAATCACTCCTAAATACCTACCCAAGAGCGGTGGACCAAAAAGAGTTCGATTTTGGCATCTACCAATTCGACGAGACCATTCGTGTACCAGGACCATTTTCGCTCGATATTGGCACAATGGATGACCTGCACGTCGTCGAATTCCACTCGAAGGAGCAATCATCATTGCTGGGAGGAACCCCTCAGTCAGGAGAACAGGTCACTTTTCGCTGGTCTCGTGAAGAATCTCATATTGCCATTTTGGACACTTCGGCGAATGCTCAAGCACTGACACTCTGGATGAGTGATGGCGACCGTCCCGATAACGTCATTCCTGCGCGCGTTGCGGTCTATCTCGATGACGTCCTGCTCGGTGACGTGGCTATTACCAACGGGTTTCATCCCTATATCTTCTCCATTCCACCAAGCCTCGCTTCAGTGATGGCGGAACGACGAGAAACGACGAGCCTCACGTTACTCACCAACACGTGGAATCCGTCCCGAGTACTGAGCGTACCCGACAATCGTGAGCTGGGGGTGATGGTCGATCGCGTGGAGATACAATAAGGCAGGTGTTTAATCACCTTCACATCCATAACCGCGCTGAGCGATGGCTGGTCGGGGTCACGGACCTTGCCTTATCGGTGGGCGCTGTAGTCACACGTCGCTCGACGGCTATCCCTCATCAACCCACTCGCATTCTCCTGCTTCGCCTGGAACGTATCGGCGACCTACTGATGACGCTACCTGCTCTCTTGAAGCTTCGCGCGGCGTTCCCAGCCACGACCATCGATTTGGTGGTTGGAAGCTGGAACGCGTCACTGGCGCGATTGCTGACGGTGGTCGACCACGTTGAAACGGTCGATGCACCTTGGTTGGCCAGAGGACATCAGGCAACCGACTATCTCAAGTTGACGCGTCAGGCTTCGCACTGGCGTACAGCTCAATATGACCTTGCCTGCAATTTCGAAGGGGACATCAGGTCAAATGCCCTGATGGCCCTTTGCGGAGCACCGCGCCGGGTAGGCTTTGATATTAAAGGTGGCGGAGCTTTCCTGACCGATCGCGCCATATACGACCGCCAAGCACACGTTGCAACAAATGCCTTGCGTCTGGTTGACACAATTCTGCCTCATTCCCAAGACAGTGGGGCCACTGATGATTCGTTACCTCTTCTCATTCCGGAATCCGTGAGAACACAAGTCCAGGATGTGCTGAGGCAAATCGGTCAGCCGGCGATTGGCATTCATGCTAGCGGTGGACGCGCGATCAAACAGTGGGACCCAACTCGGTTCGCCGAAGCCGCTACTAGGTTGGCCAGGTCACGGGGCGCGACCATCGTGCTCACCGGTTCTGCTGAAGACCGTGCAGAGGTGGACCGAGTAAAGACGGCGCTTCCCAGTGACCTCCCCGTTGCCGACCTTTCAGGCACGCTAGACCTTCCGCGCCTCGCGGTCATCCTTGAACATCTCTCGCTATTCATCACCGGCGATACTGGTCCAATGCATCTTGCCGCTGCAATGGGAACCCCAATCGTTGCGGTCTTTGGTCCGTCGGACCCGACCAACTACGGCCCCTTGACATCCCGCAGTCGCGTCGTACGAGTTAACATCTGGTGTAGTCCCTGCAACCAGATCCGCCGCCCGCCGTCTCGGTGCGTCGGGCACGTGCCAGATTGTCTGGTCGGTGTCGAAGTGGATCGAGTAGTTGCAGCTGCCAACGACTTACTCACTGACCAAGGGGTGGAGTGGGCCAGGACGACCATGAAAAATAGGTAGGCCGACGGGCACAGTCACCTGCTCGCCCTCAAAGAGGCACACTCTGCCAGCACTTCATCGTAATGCGACAATAAGCGCTCAGTAACGCTTGGCCAAGAAAAACACCGCTCGACGAGCGCCCGGCCAGCTTCACCCATCCTAGGAAGATGTTCCTCCAGGTGAAGAACCTCAGTTAAAGCATGCCCCAAGTCCGCAGCGTCCCCTGGCGAGGCCAACCAACCAGTAACCCTAGGTAACACTTTGTCAGGCAACCCTCCGACCCGCGAAGCTACAACGGGCCTACTATGTGCCATCGCTTCCAGCGTGACGATTGAGCTGCCTTCATAAAGAGTGGGGTGCACGAACACCGTCGCCGCCTCATACCAGGCGTGCAGTTCACGATCGGTCGTCGCGCCAACAAAAAGCGTCCGATCTTGCAACCCAAGTTGCCGAACGATTCGCTCCAAGGTAGAACGGTAATGTCCGTCACCCACGATGACCCACCGCCATTGGCGAAATTCAGAATCTCGGCAGGCCTGTGCAAGAGCACCGGCAAGAACGTCAAAACCTTTGTTCTTCTCAACACGGCCCACACTGAGAAACACCCTGTCAGCACTGGGGATATCCCAAACGCTACGTATCTTTGCTCCTTCAGCCGGTCCAGCCAGTGCATCGCACCGGCCAAGGTCCACAGCGTTGGGAACGACACGAACGGACGATTCCGGAACACGTAAGTTAGTTACCGTGTTCGATACGAGTGCTTGGTCTGTCGCAAGAATTCTGGTCGCGTAGCGTGCGCACCGACGAACCGCAATCTGTAGAGGCCGATAGGCAATACGCTTCAATCCAGTCTGGAATAAATCGGTCCCACCAAACTCTTCCATGCCGTGCGGCGTCAAAACAAGCGGAACCTTTGCAGTGGGCGCTGGCAAAACCGCACCAAGTACACTCGCACCATGACCATGTATCAGATCAACATGGCCGTCGCTTAAGAGCCGTGCCGCCTGCCGACCCGCTTTGAAGCCGAAATAGAGATAGGCAGTATTTCGGTCGAGGATCGTTGTCCCACGCCGACCGGCGAACGGAAAAGTCCGGTATTGAATGGTTTTCAGCGTCAGCCGTTCGTCACGAAGCCAGGCAGCCTCAGCGCCCGGTCGAGAGGCGGGCCTAGTAATCAGCGTAACGGCAACGCCGCGCTCCAGTAGTTGACGTGCGAGGTCGTCAACATGCCGCTCAAGCCCGCCAGGACCGTGCAGGGCCGCACTCGCACGACTCACTAACGCCACTCGGATCGGCGAGTCGCTCATCTCCGCCTCACCACATTGCGATAGAGCGCTTCAATTCGATCTACGACGACTGGGGCTGCAAACCGTCGCTCGACCCTGTCCCGAGCGCCCTCACTCAACCGGTGTCTCAATGCACGATCTTCGCTTAGGCGGTGTACATCGTCTCCCAAGTCCTCGGACGTTTTCGACAACAAGCCAGTTTCTTCGTGCTTCACAATGTCTCGGGTACCCCCCGTGTCCATCGCGGCCGTCGGCACACCGAGCACAGCAGCTTCCAACAGCACCCGACTTAAGGATTCCGGACCGTGCGAGGGAAAGATAAGGACCGACGCATGCTTCAACCAGCGAAGCGCTTCCACCCGAGGCAGCCAACCTTGGAAGCGAACATCCACGTTCGAACGTGCAGCCTCCGCCGCGACTTCCATCCGCTGAGGCCCATCACCCACCACGACCACCGGCCAACGAAGTCTTGCACGTACGATCGCAGGTATGAGTCTCTTGGCGCCTTTATTTTGGGCAAGTTTACCTACGTATACGGCATACGGTTCTGAAAGCGGTGGTCCGTCGTCAGCAGACCCCGCCCGGATACCTTCAACATCGATCGGATTCGGAATGACTTCGACACGCGTGTCTTGAAGGTCACTCGTCCGTGATCGCAAGTCAGATGCGATTGCCGTACTCACAGCAATGATCGCATCAGCCCGACCAAGAGCGCGGCGCTTACCGGCCAAATTTCTTCGCATATATGGAATAACTGGCAGCGCAAGCGGCCAGGCCCATCGTGCTCTCGGCCTGATACAACGAGTCATCATCAAAGGCGTACATGCCGGGCAGAGACCCCTCGCCTTGGGATCGTGAATCAAGTTAGACCAGTAGCAAAGGGGCCAGTAGTCTCTGACGGTGCATACGACCGCCCGATCTTCCATCCGTGCTGCCATTACGGACGCCGGGCTACTCAGGAAATGCTGAGCATGCACTACGTCGATCTGTTCTTGCCGAATGATCTCACCGAGTTCACGCGCGTATCGTCCGTAGAGCCGCTCGTTCGTGAAATAGTTCCTGACGAATGGTACAGGGGGTGCCCACGCTTTGTACTCTCGAACGGCGAAGCCATCGTACATCGTCAGTGGATGGGCTCCTGACGTGCCAAAATGAGGACGAGAAACCGCTACGTAATGACCCCTCGACCGTAACGTCTTGACCAACTCGTACGTGCTCCACCCACTACCTCCACAGTTCGGCGGAAACGCATCAGTGCTGACAAGAATTCGCATCAATACTTACTGCTCACGGGAATGTCATTTCCTCGCACAAGCCTGAGCGGTTTAGACAACCACCGACTGCGCACCCCACATCCATTCAGGCTTAGAAAGTACATCGACGTAGGGTGTTCACTGCGGGGGAGGCGGGTGTGCGGCCTCCCATGCGAGCGCGCGACGTTGGGCACCAGCAAGTTCCTCGCGGGTCATGCGCTGGGCAACGACATCTCGAGCGGCACCGTAAGCCTCACGCTGATCCGCCGAAGCTCGGACCGCTGCAAGACTCAGCCACAGGTGCGCCTGCACCACATCCGGCGCCACCCCGCGTCCGGCGGCATACATCTCCCCCAGATTCCCTTGCGCCGGAATTGAGCCCTGCTCGGCAGTCTGATGCAGCCACCTTAATACCTCGGCATCTCCCTGCTCGGCCGCCAGCCGGTACCACCGCACCGCCTCCGCTTCATCCTGCGGTACACCCCGGCCGTCGAAATACCGGCCCGCGAGCCCGGTCTGCGCTGGCAGATAG